>DATART010000267.1:0-5720 GCA_036264035.1 Thermoanaerobaculia bacterium
GGCGCTGGGCGGCCAGCCACAATTTCGCCAACCTGCACGCGTTCAACGTCCGCACGACGGCCGCCGAAGAGGTGAAGCGCGAAGTCGATGCCGTTACCGACGGCGAGGGCGTCGACGTCGTGCTCGAAATGTCCGGGGCGCCGTCCGCGATCAACCTGGCGCTCGACCTCGTGCGCATGGGCGGCATGCTCTCGCTCCTCGGCCTCCCCGCCGGCCACTCCGTCACCATCAATGACTACACGCGCAACGTCATCTTCAAAGGCGTGACGATGCAAGGCATCATCGGCCGGCGGATGTACGGCACCTGGCAGCGGATGCTGGCGCTGCTGAAGTCCGGACTCAACGTCGAATGGGTCGTGCAGGCCGCCTATGATTCACTCAACGATTTTCACGAAGGTGTTGCACGTTTCGACCGGCACGAAGCGTTGAAAGTAGTTTTCTTTCCCGAGGGAGAGAACGCAGCAAATCAGCGCTTGAAGTGAACGCGCTGCCTCGCGGCTCGGCATCATGTCCAAACGAATCGCCATCCTCACCGGCGGCGGCGACGTCCCCGGCCTCAACGCCGCGATCAAAGCGTTCGTGGGACGGCTCCTCGATCACGACGGCTACGAAATCGTCGGCCTGCGCCGCGGCTGGGCGTCGCTCCTCAACATCATCCCGGAGCATTCCGCCGACAACTCCGCATGGATCACGCCGCTCGGCCGCATCAACACGCGATCAATCGATCGCTTCGGCGGCACGATGCTCCACACTTCGCGCATCAATCCGGCGATCAGCAAACTCGAGGACATCCCCGAGCATCTTTTGGCTTCGAAAGGCGATCCCGACGAACGCGGACGCTACGACCTGACCGCCGCGGCACTGCGCGTGATCCAGTTCCTGAAACTCGACGGCCTGGTCGCCCTCGGCGGCGACGGCACGCTGACCTTCGCCCGCCGCCTGCACAAGGAAGGCGTTCCGCTCGTGACGATTCCGAAGACGATGGACAACGACGTCTTCGGCACCGACTACTGCCTCGGCTTCTCGACCGCGGTCACGCGCTCGGTAATGTTCATCAACGACCTCCGCACCGGCGCCGGCTCGCATGAGCGCTTCCTCGTCGTCGAGCTGTTCGGCCGCTACTCCGGCGAGACGTGCCTGCTCGCCTCGTACCTCGCCGGCGTCGATCGCGCGGTGATCGCCGAAGTGCCGTTCGACTGCGACAAGCTGTACCACCTGCTCGACTCCGACCGCAGCGATAACCCGAGCAACTACGCTGTCGTCGCGGTTTCCGAGGGCGCGACTATCATCGGCGGAGGCACGATCGAAAGCGGCGAAGCCGACGCGTACGGGAATCGCAAACTCGGCGGCATCGGCGGCATCGTCAGCGACTACCTTGAGAAACGCTCGCGCGACAAAGTCATCTACCAGCGTCTCGCCTATCTCATGCGCTCCGGCGCTCCCGATTCGCTCGACCAGCTCGTCGCCAACAATTACGGCAGCTTGGCCGCCGACCTGATGCGCCGCGGCGAAACCGGAAAGATGGTCGCCGTCGTCGACGGCCGCTACACCGCGGTGCCAATCGAAGTCGGCAGCAGCGGCCGCAAACGCGTCGACGTCGACCGCTTCTACGACGTGGCCAACTACCGGCCGAAGGTCGCGGACGTGATGGGCATGCCGATGTTCCTGCACTGAGGCCACGCTACAATCGCCACGTGAATCAATACCCAAGGAGACACCATGGTTGCCATCCGCTTCACCGGAAATTACGAAGACCTGTCCACCGATCGCGGGTACCAGTTCAAGTTCTTCTGTGAGAAGTGCAACAACGGCTACATGTCCAGCTTCAAGACTTCGACGATGGGCGTCCTCGGATCGGCCGCTCGCGTCGCGGGCAGTCTGTTCGGCGGCGTCTTCGGAAGCGTGGCCGACAGCTCGTACGAGGTGCAGCGCGCCGTCGGCGGTTCCGCGCACGACAGCGCGCTGAAGGATGCGGTCAACGAGATTTCGCCGATCTTCAAGCAGTGCACGCGCTGCGGCAACTGGGTCTGCGAGCCGATCTGCTGGAACAAGAAAGCCGGCCTCTGCGAAACGTGCGCGCCCGATCTCGACGAAGAGATGGCCGCAGCGCAAGCCGAGGCAGCGAGGGAACAGATTCAAACGAAAGCGCGCGAGGTGGACTGGACGAAGTCGCGCAAGATCGACCAGGTTTCCGGCGCCGTCTGCGGATCATGCGGCGCAAAATCGCAGGGCGGAAAGTTCTGTCCCGAATGCGGAACCGCGTACAACGCGAAAAAGAAATGCGGCAGCTGCGGGCATGAGGCCGATGGGACTCCGAAGTTCTGTCCGGAGTGTGGAGGTAAGTACTAGGTTTTCTCCGCCTCTCCGCGTCTCCGCGTGAACCCGTTCCCTTTCGCAATCGCGATCTGCTCCTCCAGAAAATCGCGGAACGAAATCCCCGCCTCGTGCAACTGCTGCGGCACGAGAGAGCTCGTCGTCAATCCCGGCAGCGTGTTGAGCTCGAGGAAGTAGACGCCCTCAGCGCTCGCGATCAGATCGCTGCGCGAGTAGCCTTCGCAGCCGAGCGCGATGTGAGCAGCGAGCGACATCGACTGCGCTTCCTCGCGCATCGCGTCGGGAATCTTTGCGGGACAGATTTCGCGCGTTCCTTTGCCGAGGTATTTGCCTTCGTAGTCGAACCTCGCGCCGGGATCGGTTTCGATTTCGATGACCGGCAGTGGGAAAGGACCATCGCCGCCTTCGATGACTCCGACCGTGAGCTCGCGTCCGGCGATGAACTGCTCGACGATGTACGGAACGTTGTCGATGGCCGGAATTTCACTGCCGCGGTCGACGAAAAACAGACCGCGCGATGAACCGCCGGCCAGCGGCTTGAGCACGAGCTTCTCGTGACGCTGCAGCATCTCGGCGATGGTCTGATCGATGTTGCGCACATCCGGCACCACGCGCGACTCAGCGATGCGCACGCGATCCTTCACGATCTCCTTCGCCCGTCCCTTGTCGAACGCATTCGCGCTCGCGGCCGAGCCGGAGCCGGTGAACGCGATACCGCGCGCTTCCATCAGCCGCTGCACGGTTCCGTCCTCCCCTTCGCCGCCGTGGAGCGCGAGGAGGAAGACCGGATCATCGACCGGCAGCGTATCGAGCGCCATCTCCAGATCGGGCCAGATGGCCGGCCGCGACGGCTGGAAATCGTTCATGAACGGATTCGGATGCGCGAGCAGCTCGTCGCGATTCACGTCGTGCACGGCGCCGTTGGGCGCCCAGAACCAGGCCAGCGGCGCGCCGAGCGTGCGCACGACGTTCTGCGCCGAGGCAACAGAAACATGGCGTTCATCGCTGCGCCCGCCAAACAAAACAATCACAGTCATGGCGCCGCATTCTGCAATCAGTCTGCCTCTCTCCGCGATCTCCGCGCCTCCGCGTGAAACCGGTTCCCTTTAACATGAACGCGCGAGTCATTCACCCATTCTGATTTCGGATTCACCCGAAATGGTTTCGAGTGAATCCGTTCTGGTTTCGAGTGCTACTCATAAATTTACGAGTGCCACCCGTAAGCCTTTCGAGTGCCACTCGTAATTTTTCGAGTACCACTCGTAAATTTACCTCCTGGTTCCATTTTCCGCCGCTCCGGAAGCGTCTCCGCGTGAACTAATCCCCGCTCCCGACCGGATTGACCACCGTAATGCGCTCATCGACCTTCGGCGTCATCGGTTGCGGCATCGCCTTCATCCCCTCGATCAGCACCTCCCGAATTGGACGCGAATAATCGATCTTGATGCGATCCGGAGGAATCGTCTTCATCAGCGGCTCCAGCCCTTCGCCGGTGACGAGGAAATCGACTGTGGCCACGCGATACAACGCCACGGGATCGAGCGGCCTGCCGTCGGCCAGCGTCACGGAGAGCAGTCGGTTGCGCTGCGCCGCCGGCTTGTCGGCATCGCGCGATTCATCGAACGTGTAGCGCAGTCCGCTGGCCTGCAGGATGCCGCGTCCGCCGCCGATCGACGTGATCTCCAGCATCCGCTTCACCTGCGCGCCGGTGATCGTCACGATGGCCGGGAAATTGTCGAATGGCGAGACGTCGAACATATGCGAGTAAAGGATCGTCCCCGCCGGCAGATCGGTTCGGATACCGCCTGAGTTGAGGAAGGCGATGTCGGCTTTCATGACCGTGCGCATCGCGTCGGTGAGCACATCGCCGAGGGCGCACTCGCGGTAGTAGGCGCGTTTGAAACGGTCCGTCGTACGGATGCCGAGGTCCTCGTTCTTCTTCACCGCAACCTGCGCGAGGTACGGCTTGAAGATGGCGGCGACCGCGGACACCTCGGCGACCGGTTTGCCTTCCAGCGTTTTCGGCACCAGCGCCGCACCGGCCGGTGCTTTCTTCGGATCGCAGGTCTCCGTTTTTTCATACACCTGCGCGCAGACCATCGTCAGCGGCGCCATCTCCGTCTTCGTCACCTTGTGCTGCGCCGGATCGATCGTCATATCGAGGATGGCGAGCTCGCGTCCGAATGGCAACGGCTGCAATGTCGCCACGCCGTTGATGTAGTGGCGGATATTCGAGTGCGTGTGACCGGCGAAGTAGGCGTCGATGGTTCCTTTCGGCAGCGCTGCGAGATAGCGCATCGCCTCCTGATCCTTCTCGCACGCGGACGAATCCTCCGGATTCACATCGATGTTCTTGCAACGGCCGCCCATGTGCGCGATGACGACGATGGCCGAGGCGCCCGCCGCGCGCAGTTCTCCCGCCGCGCGCAACGTCGCAGCGACCGGATCGCCGAAATAGAGCTCCGACACATTCGAAGAGGTGGTCACGGCAGGCGTATCAGGAGTGGAGAGTCCGATGATGCCGACTTTCACGCCGTTGGCCTCGATCATCGTGTAGCGCTTTGCCCACGGCGGCGTTTTCCCGCTCCTCCTCTCGAACAGATTCGCGGAGAGGAAGGGGAACTTCGCCGCCTTCGCATTTTTCTTCAACGCGCCGACCGGGTCTTCACCGCGACGGCGCACGACCGAATCTGGGCCTGCCGGCCCATAGTCGAACTCATGATTGCCGACCGCCGCCGCGTCGTAGCCGAGGGCGTTGTACCCTTTCAGCACCGGTTCGCCTTCGAAGAAGTTCGACTCCAGCGTCCCTTGAAAGAGATCGCCCGAGTCGACGACGATGACTCGTCCATGATTTGCGCGCAACACATTGAGGTAGCCCGCGATGAGCGGCAGTCCGCCGTACGGGGGCGCCGTCTTCGACTCATGATGGCTGTCGTACGAGCCGTGAAGATCGGTCGTACCGACCACGAAAACGTGCACCGGCTTCGGATCGGCGCCGTACGCGGCGATGGCAGCAAGGAAGAGAACGAAGGGAAGGAGCCGTTTCATGGCGCGAAGTATAGGGGTGCCTGTCGTCCTGAGCCGCCGAAGCCGAGTAGCCGAAGGCGAAGCGGTGGAGGACGGTCGAAGGATCCCCGGCTGGTAACCAAGGGCGGGCGGCGGATCGAGCAAGAACCACCGCCCAACCGGGTTAGCAGCCGGGGATCCTTCGCCGTCCTCCGCCGGTCGCGCTTCGCGCTACCCGGCTCCGGCGGCTCTGGATGACAGCAATGCAAATCAGCAAACCAATGCTCTACCAAACCCTCGCCACCGCCGTTGCCGCCATCCACTTCGCGTTCATCGTCTTCGTGATCGCAGGCGGATTTCTCGTGCTGCGCTGGCCGGCG
>DATART010000275.1:0-25456 GCA_036264035.1 Thermoanaerobaculia bacterium
CCACCGGAACGACAAACGGCACGAGTGACAACGGCAGTAGCAGCACGATGTCCAGCGGCACCAGGAGTGGAACGAGCAACAGCGGTACGACGAGCAGCGGCACCACGTCGAGCAATGGATCGAACATGAGCTCCAGCTCCGGTTCGACGAGCGAGATGAGCGGGACGACGAGCAGCTCGACGAACTACGGCGGCACCGCCGCTACTACGGGCACGACCGCAACCTACGGCACGAACAACGGCACGGTGTCCGGCAACAACTTCGCAGGCACCAGCACGACGTCGAGCAACACCAACAACAACGGTTCGTTCAACACCGGCGTGCAGAGCAGCGGGACGACAGCCACGACGAATACGACGAACCCGACCGTCAACAACGGCACCACCTCGACCGACATCAATGCAGCCGCGACGACGGATACGTCCGCGAACATCGGCACGACCAGCGGCACCACGAACAACAACACGATGAACAACGGCAGCATGAACAACGGCAGCATGAGCGGCATGAGCAGCAGCAGCACGTACGGCCAGACCAGCGGCTCGACGACCTCCGGCTCCGGCACGACCGGATCCGGCACCAGCGGCTCGATGAGCGGCCAGACCGGTTCGGGTACCTCCGGCACGACCAGCAGAACGCGCCGCAACGACACAACCGGAACTGCGGGCAGTTCGAACTTCAACACCGGCGGCACCGGCACGTCAGGCACGTCCGACACGTCCGGCTCGACGAGCAACGGCTCGACGGGAAGTGGCGACACGACCGGTTCGACGTCCAGTAGCTCGACGTCCTCGACGACCTCGGGCGGCAGCCACGGCGGCGGACATCATCACCATCATCATCACCGTTCGATGCACAAGGAGTAAGCGTTACGGGCGGAGCGTTTCCACGGAGGCGCTCCGCCTTTCCCTATGCCGACGATTCACGCCCAACGAACTTCACGCATCGTTCCTCTTGCCGCGGCGTTCGCCTTTCTAATCGCCACGCTGGCATCCGCTGCCGACAACGCAAGTCTTCAACTTCTCAATCACGCCTGGCCTGACGTGGCGTCGCGGCGCGTCAGTGAAATCGGACGAGGTGTCGGCGTCGTCTTCAGTCCCGATCTCTCCGTCCCGGACAACTGCCGCTTCTACGAGTCGCTCGGCTTCGCCTGTTTTCAGGATGCCGATTGGGAGAAGGTCCTTGACGCCGTTCATCGCCACAACGTGTTGTATCCGGAGCGCCGCATCTTCACGCTGGTCCTCGAGACGCATGGCACTAACGGCAATGGCCTGAAGCTGCAGACGAGTTACGACCCCGATGCCAACCGGTCGTACATCTCCGCCGGCGCGCTGCAGCTCCGGCTGGAGCCGGAGGGGATTTATTACGTGATCATTAGCGCCTGCAATTCGGGACGGCTGCTGCGGCCGGCGATTTATAACCAGCTCGATCCGTACAACGGCGACAAGCTTTTCCTCCCCGCAACGAAAGGGATCCTCAACGCGCCGCCCGATTTCGTCGCTTCCAACAGTGCGGTAACTCTCATTCGCCCGGAGTCGAGTCACATCGAAACGACGCTGGTGGGAAAGATCGCCGAGCTCTCCCCCTCCGCCCGCCGGGCCATCACCGACTCCGCCAAGTCCCTCGGCATCACGCCTCCGACGGAGTTCGCGGTCTCCGACATGATGACGGCGATGCTGACTCGCGATTCGCAACTGCAACTCAGCTCCGGCAGCTACGTCGATGAGCTGTCGCGCGCGGCCGCTCCCGTCGATCGCAGCGAGCAGCTCTTTGCGAAGTTCGTCCGCTACATCAACGCAGTCGCGGCCAGGCAGTATCCGCCGCCGGCAAAGAAAAAGAGCGTCGTCGCGCATACCGCTCCGAAGAAGAAGAAGAAACCCGCGACGGGACGCTGACGCTGGAGCACTTTGTGCACACGAGCGAGCGGTACCGTGACACGAAAGGAGCGATTCGAAAAATGAGGAAAATGAAAAACTACCCCTGGATCGTCGCGCTCATTTGCGCGCTTGCCGTGATGGCCTTCGCCTGCCACCACGAGGAGAACAACAACAATGTGACCGACACGTCGACGACGACCACCAGCGCCACCGATACGTCTTCTACGACGTCGACGGTCGGCGCCACCGGCTCGGACACCTCGGGAACTGCCCCCACGTCGACTATGGCCAGCACCGTCGACAAGGATGATCAGGAGTTCATGAACAAGGCCGCTCAGGGTGGCATGGCCGAGGTGATGCTCGGACAGACCGCGTCGACGAAGGGCACCAGTCCGGATGTGAAGAACTTCGGCAACCGCATGGTCAGCGATCACGGCAAAGCGAACGACGAGCTGAAACAGCTCGCGCAGACCAAAGGCGTCACCCTTCCCGCCGACGTCGACGACGAGAGCAAGAAGATGGCGGACAAGCTCTCGAAGTTGAGCGGCAAGGACTTCGACAAGGAGTACATCAAGGGCATGGTCGACGACCATGAGAAGGACGTGAAGGAGTTCGAGAAAGCGTCGAAGAGCGCGAAGGACCCCGACCTGAAAGCATGGGCGTCGAAGACGCTGCCGACGCTGCAGGATCACCTGAAGATGGCAAAGGAAGCGAAGGCGAAACTGAAATAGACGTTTCGTTTTCGACGGATGTTTACGAGCGCGCCGGTACACGCCGGCGCGTTTTTGTTTGCACGCCGATCGTCAACAGGTTGACATGTTCCTTCGTCTGATCGGCGAAGGAGCTATACGCCATGAAACGATTCATTTCCGCATCGATCATCGCCGTAAGTCTCATGACCGCAGCCTGCACGACCACCGTCGTCGCACGTCCGCCGCGGGCGGGTCTGGTGCTCGTCGACGGGCGTTGGGTTGCGCCGCCGCGCGCGGGAGCGGTCTGGATCGCGCCGCATTGGGAGCGCCGCGCATTTCGTCGTGTCTGGATCGAGGGCTACTGGCGCTACTGAGAGACTTTCCAGCCACCGCCGAGCAACGGCACGGTCGCGCAGGCGGGTCCTCCGTCGCGCGGCGCTGCCAGTCGACATTCGCGTCACCAGCCATGATCCCGGAATTGACGTAGACGAAACGGCCGCCGGCAGGACCTTGCGCGAATGGCCCGAGGAAGTTCGGAGCACCGTCAGGCCGATCGTCGCGGACGCGGACTGAGAATTCGAATACTAGTTGCTTCGCACTCGCGGACGTGGCCTCGAGCAGTTCGTCCTTGCCGCGCTGTACTGCAAACCGTACCGGCGGATTCTCGACGATGATTCGGAGTGCGACATTCTGGTCAGTCATAGTTATCCCGGCCCAAATGACAGGCAACGAATCGTCATCCCCAACTCGCGCGGCTGATGAACTGTTTGATCGATCGAAAGATCGAGCACGTTCGGCGCCGCGTTCGGTGCGGGCATGACGTGGTACTCGCGGTCGTCTTCGTTGTAAACAGCCGCGAAGCGATCGATCACGCGGCCGTTGAGAGCGATGGTGATCGTGGCGTGCGCGACGACTGACGCGTCCGGCGCGCGAAACTGAATCCGCAGCGTGCTCTCCCCTGTCGATGGCGGAAGGCGCGTGACGGAATGGCCAGTCATGGCGCGCATCTCGAATGGCGCTTCGCGCGCCGGCGGATACCAACCCGCAACAAATTGCGGCGGCGTACGCACAGGGATCAAGCCGGCGTCGAAGTAATGTCGCCGCGCGATGTTCCAGAGGTGGTCGCGATCGCGATGAAACACGAATCCGTCGCGATCCTCCGCATCCGCCTCGGCCAGAATCCACGGCCTCCGGCTTCCGATCGACAGCGGCATGGCGTGCTTGTCGAGAACATGCACGTACGGATAGTTTGGCAGCAGGTACTGGAAAAAAGGATCCATGTCGCGCGCGACGAACAGTTCGTCGGTACGCGGATTCAGATGCTGCGACACCGCTTCGACGGCGAGCACCGAGGGCGCAACCGTGTTGCGAACGATGGCGAGCGCGGGCAGCGTCCACACGAAGAATGAGCCGATCAGCGCGGCGGCCACGAGCGCCTCGGCACGCGGCCAGCGGCGCGTGAGGCGGCGGACCCCATCAGCCGCGAGGATGGCAAACAGCGGGCAGTAGCCGATCGAGAATCGATTGATGCTGTAGCGGTCGAGCATCATCCAGGCGAGGATCGCGAACGGCCCAAAGCTTAGCGCCAGCCAGCCCACGCCGCGGTCGCGCGAGGCGATCGCGCCGGCGATGGAAATCGCCACGAGAATCGATGTGACGAAGCTGAGCGCGAGCGACTCGTATTGCTTGATGAAGAAGCGGTCGAAGAGGCGCCAAAGCGGCGGGCGATTCGGACTGCGGAAGGAGTCGGCGCGCGTGATGTATTCGCTATGCTCCCTCGCGGCATCGAAATAAGGCTTCGTCCCGCCCGTCGCGGCGATTGCGCCCCCGAATGCGACCGTAAGGGTGACCGCGCCGACGAGTGCGGCGAATGCGACGTCCCGCCACGCGGCGCGCGCGCGATACCACGTCGCCAGCAGACCGGGCGCGAATCCAATCAGGAGGTTCTGCGGCCGGATTCCGGCGGCAAGTGCGAGCAGCGCGGCACCGATCAGATACGCGTTCGCGTCGCGGCATCCGCGGAAAAGAAATCCAACCGCGAAGACCACGAGCACGAGCGAGGGAATGTCGCTGAACGCGCCGCCGCCGAAGAACCAGACGTTCGGGAAAAAGGCGCAGAGCGCGCCGGCAATCGTGGCGGTGATGAAGGGAACGCGCAGTTCGCGCGCCAGAAAAAAGATCGCCGGAAAAACGAGCATGGCGGCGATGAGGTTGACCGCCTGCAGCGCGCGGAAGTCGCTCGGGATCACCGTTCGCACGATGCGGCCGAGTGCAATGTAGACGGGGAAGCCGGGCGGATGCGGGTGGTGCGCGGTGACGTCGTACGAGCGCATGCCGAGGCAGAAGAGCGCTTCGTCCCAGTCCCACAGCGTTTTCGCCAAGGCCAGAAAACGTGTAGCCGCACAGAGCAGCGCGACGATGCCGAACGTCAGGCGCTGGCGCGGCGTGAGCGCGAGTGGTGGTTGGGTGAAATCCATCGCCGAAGCGGGCGAAGGATGTCACAGCTCTTGGCTGTTAGCTCGTAGCTCTTAGGATTTGGTTGTCGGTTGTCGTCGTCGGTTGTCGTCGTCGGTTGTCGGAAATCTCGAATCCGCTTCACGTTTCTCCTAACAGCTAACAGCTAACAGCTAACAGCTAAAGAGACTATCGATAGAACTTCCCGTCACGTTCAGCGAGTTTGCGCAGCGCGGCTGTGGCCAGGAAGCGCTTGCCGTGCTTCTGGAAGAGGTCATCGAGACGCGCCAGGATGTACGGCAGCCCAAGTTTGTCGGCGTAACGCAGGAGGCCTCCGCGGAAGGGCGGGAAACCGGTGCCCATGATCATGGCCAGGTCGAGCTCCGCGGCCGAAGCCACGATTTTTTCATCGAGGATCATGGCCGCTTCATTCACCATCGCGAAGATCATGCGCTCGACGACCGCCGTCGCGTCGGCGGGATGGGTCGAACGGATGTTCAGGAGTTTGTAGACCGAGGGATCGGGACCCTGGCGTTTGCCGGCCTCGTAAATGTAAAGACCCTTCCCGTTTTTCTTGCCGTACCGGCCGTCGGCATACAGCGTGTCGACGACATGCGACGGCTCCATGCGGTCGCCGAATGCGCCGCCGAGAATTTTGGCGACTTTCGCGGCGACGTCGATACCGACTTCATCGAGCAGCGCCATCGGACCCATCGGCATCCCGAAATCGACCATCGCTTTGTCGAGCGACTCGATCGTGTTGCCTTCCTCGAGCAGGAAACCGGCCTCGTTCATGTACGGCCCGAGGATGCGGTTGACGACGAAACCGGGTCCGTCGTTGCAGTAGACGACGGTCTTGCCCATCCTGCGCGCGAAGTTGGCGACCGTGACCATGGCCACGTCGGAGGTCTTCGCGCCGCGGATGACTTCGACGAGCGGCATGCGGTCGACCGGATTGAAGAAGTGCATGCCGGCGACATTCTCGGGATGCACGGCCTGCGCGGCGATGTCGGTGATGGGAATGGTGGAGGTGTTGGTGGCGAAGATGGCGCCGGTTCTGGCGATCGCTTCAAATTCGCCGAGCACCTGGCGTTTGACGTCGACGTTTTCGACGACCGCTTCGACGACCAGATTGCAGCGCTCGAATCCGCTCCAGTCGGTAGTGGACGTGATGCGCGCCAGTTTGCGCTGCATCTCCCCTCGGGTCATGCGGCGCCGTTCGACTTTCTTCTTCCAGATTTTCGCGGCCGCTTTCATGCCGCCGCCGATCGCTTTCCAGTTGATGTCGCGCATGCGGACGGAGGCTTCCGTCTTGTCGGCGATGAGCTGCGCAATGCCGCCACCCATGATGCCCGCGCCCAGTACGCCGGCGTCGCGGACTTCGATCGGAGTCGCGGAGATGCGCTCTTTTTTCGACTCCTCCATCATGAAAAAAAGACGGATGAGGTTCTGCGCGACTTCGCATTGCGGCCCAACGATGAGTGGAACCACCGCCTCGACTTCGCGCGCGAGACCGCGCTCGACGCCGGCGGACATGCCGTAAGCCATGACGTCGATCGCAGCCAGCGGTGCGGGATAGTGGCCATGGGTCTGGGCCATGACGGCCTTGCGCGCTTTGCTGAAAATCACGCTGCGTGCGAGCGGGTTGCCCTCGACGTAGAACTTCGCGCGGCCGCCGCGGCGTTTCGGTTTCGTCGAAAACTGTTTGGCGATATCGAGCAGGATCGCGGCGGGAACGACTTCGTCGACGAGTCCCATGCGCTTCGCTCTCTTGCCGTCGAGCGTCTTGCCGTTGAGGATGATGTCGAGCGCCGCGGGAAGGCCGATCAGTCGCGGCAGTTTCGTGGTGCCGCCCCAGGCTGGAAAGATGCCGAGCTTCGTCTCGGGCAATCCGATCTGCGCTTTGGGGCTGTCGGACATGATTCGGTAATCGCAGGTGATGGCCAGCTCGCAGCCGCCGCCGAGCGCGGCGCCGTTGATCGCGGCGACCGTGACCTGCGGCAGCTTGGAGAAGCGGTGAATGGTCTGCTGGCCGAAGCGGGTGTACTCCGCGGCCTGCTCTGCCGATGTCGCTTTTGAGAATTCGGTGACGTCGGCGCCGGCGATGAAAATCGACGGCTTGCCGGAGGCGATGATGACGCGCTTGATGTCGCGATCGTTTTCGAGCTCGTCGACGACACCCGCGAACTCGGACATGACCGCGGTCGAAAATTTATTCACCTTCTCGCCGGGAAGATCGAACCAGACAGTGGCCAGATCGCCGTCGCGCTCGATACGAAACGCGGAACCGGTCCGCGCTGGTGCTTCAGCCAGGGTGGTCATTGTTCAGGCCCGTTGTCCTTCGCGCTCGTCCGCGTCTTCATCGACGTACATGAGGTCGATGATGTCTTTGTACTTTTTGTCGATCATCTTGCGCTTCACCTTGAGCGACGGCGTGATCTCGTCCTCGTCGATGCTGAAGTCGCGTGGCAGCAGAGCGAAGCGGCGGATCTTTTCCTGCCGGTCGAGGTTCGTGTTGAAGCGATCGATTTCGCCCTGATAAATCTGCCGCACTTTCTCGTTGCCAATCAATTCGTCGCGGTTCGCAAACGGCACGCCGAGGGCCGAGGCATCGCGCTCGAGTTTGTCGAAGTTCGGAACGAGCAGCGCCGCCAGGTACTTGCGGCGGTCGCCGATGAGTACCGGCGTGCCGATGTACGGCGAACTTTTCAGCAGCGCCTCGAGCGGCTGCGGAGCGATGTTCTTGCCGTAGGCGTTGATGATGATGTCCTTCTTGCGGTCGGTGATCTTGAGGAAGCCGTCCTTATCGATCTCGCCGATGTCGCCGGTGTGGAACCAGCCATCGGCGTCGATGGCCTGCCGCGTGGCGTCATCGTTGTTCCAATACCCCTTCATGATGTGCGGGCCTCTACTCAGAATCTCCCCATCCTCGGCGATCTTCACTTCGACGCCCGGAATGATGCGGCCGACGGTGCCGACACGGCGCCACTCCGGCGTGTTAACCGCGATGACCGGCGAGGTCTCGGTGAGGCCGTAGCCTTCATAGATGTCGAGTCCCGCGCCGATGAAGAACGCGGCCAGCTCGGCGGAGAGCGGAGCGCCGCCGGAGAGGACCATCTTCACGCGGCCGCCGAGGCGCGCCAGGATCTTGCCGAAGACGAGTTTGTCCGCGATCGCGGATTTGATCGCAAGTCCGAACGGCATCGACTTGCGTGACACGCGATACGGCAGCCGCTGTTCGGCGACGCCGAGCGCCCATTTGAAGATCTTCTGCTTCGACGCCGGCTGCACGGCCACGCTGTCGAGAATGGTGGTGCGCATCTTCTCGAAGAGACGCGGCACGGCGGCGAATAGCTCCGGCCTGATTTCGCGCAGGTTGTCGCCCACTTTGACGACGCTCTCGGCGTACGCGATGGTGCAACCGCGGTAGAAGTAGGTGTAGTCGCCCATCCGCTCGAGGATGTGCGAGAGCGGCAGGATGGAGAGGCCGACCATACCCGTGCCGATCGGAAGGACCTTTGCCGTCGCCAGGACGTTGCTGGTGATGTTGCCGTGGGTGAGCATGGCGCCCTTGGGATTGCCGGTCGTCCCGGAGGTGTAGACGAGCGTGGCCAGATCATCCGGCTTGGGCTTCGCGCGCGTTTCCTCGAACCATTTTCGCGCCGCGTCGTCGTCGGCTTTGCGTCCGCTCTCGACGACGTCCGCGAAACTGAGAATGCCGGGCGGCAGTTTCGGCGGCGGATCGCAAACGATGACGTTGTGGATGTGCGGGCAGTGATCGCGAATCCCGGCGACCTTCTTCATCTGCTCTTCGTTGGAACAGATGACGGCTACGGAACCCGAATCATTCAGGATGTACTCAATCTGCCAGCCGAGGAGCGTCGGATAGACAGGGACGGTGACGGCGGCGCTGGCGAGGATGGCGAAATCGGCCATCGCCCACTCCGGACGATTCTCGGAGAGGATGGCCACGCGGTCGCCGGCTTTGATCCCGAGGAGACGCAGACCGGTGGCAAAGTAGCGGACGGTGTCGCGGAACTCGGCGACGCTGGTATCGACCCACTTGCCGTCACGTTTGTATTTCAGCGCCGCCGGACGATCCAGCGAGCAGGTGACGGTGTAGATGTCGTTGAGAGTCCTGATCTCCATCCGCGCGGCCCCCTGTTTTGTGTGGAGTAAGCGCGGATCATAACTGATGCATCACGCCACCTTCAGCCACCGCCACAATTCGGGGATCGTCGGCCGCTTCCCGTACGAGAGGATGCCGACGCGGAAGATCTTCGCGGTGACGTAGAAAAAGACGGCGATCGTGACGAGGGAGATGGCGATCGAGGCCAGCACATGCCACACGGGCGGTTCGGAGACGAGCGTCCGGACGAACATTGTGATCGGACCGTAGACCGGCATCAGCGAGAGCGCGACGGAAAATGTTGAGTCGGGATTGGTGATGATCGCGAACATGACGAACCACGGAACCATCATCAGCATCTGGATGGGAGCGACGAGTTGCTGCGCTTCCTTGTCGGTGTTGCAGGCCGCTCCGGCGATCGCGTAGACGCAAACGAAGGTGAGGTATCCGAGGATGAAGAAGAGCGCGAAGTAGACGAAAACCATCGGACGGAGGAACTGCGACACGTTGAAGCCGGCCGTCATCGCGGTGGCCGCGCCAAACGCACCGACGGAGGCGATCAGTGTGAGCCAGACGCCGACCTGCGTCAGTCCGACCGCGGCGACGCCGAGGATTTTGCCGGTGAGCAGCTCGCGCGGAGTCATCGAGGAGACGAGCACTTCCACGATGCGCTCACTCTTTTCCTGCACGATGCCGCGCATGGTCTCCAGGCCATAGATGAAGGAAGGGATGATCAGCAGCGCCGCGAAGATGAAGCCGACGATGAAGTTGGCTTCGCTCCCCTTCTTCTGCTCGCCGCTCCGCGACAATTGGACGCTGTCCATCGGCACTTCACGCGTCAAGGTATCGACCACGGTCGGATCAATGCCGCGCGACGTCAGGCGCTGGCGCTGAATAGCCCGATTCGCAACCGATCCAAGCCGCTCCTGCGCGAAGAGATCGGTAGACGAACGGCTGTAGTACGTCATCTTCGCTTCGTTGCCGTCGAAGGCGTTGGCCGGGATCAGAAGTACGGCATCGAGGCGCTTTCCGGAGTCTTTGTCGGCGTTGAGGCGATCGAGATACGGCTTCGCCGGCCCCTGCAGATCGGCCTGCCCCTGCGCCGCGACATACTCGACGTCAATCGACTGCGGCAACTCTCCTCGGCTGCGCCCGGAAAGCGCCTTCTTCGGATCGGGAGCGGCCGGCTCGATGTGATGCGCGAACGAGCTTGCCAACGCTCCAGTCCCGTCGATGACGGCGACTCTCTTCCCGCCCAATCCTTTCGCGACCATGAGTCCGGGCACGATGAACAGCGCGGCCATGAGCACGGGGAAAAAGAGCGTCATAAAGATGAACATCTTTCTCCGGACTGCCTGCAGGTACTCGCGCTTGACGACTGCGAACATCTTGTTCATCGATTGGCCTCCATCGTCTCGGCGCCAACCTGCTCGATGAAGATCTCTTCGAGCGACGGCGCGGCCAGCTCGAACCTGCGGATGCGCAGCTTGCCGATGGTGGCCTCGAGTATCTGCTGCGGATCGGCTCCGTCGGCAAGGCTGATCTCCGCGCCGTTCGGAACGATCGCGGCGCGCTTGACCTGCGGGAGATGCTCGAGAAATTCACCATCGCCCTCGTAGTCGATGTGCAGCGTGTTCTTGCCGAAGGAGTTGCGAACGGTATCGAGCGGCCCCGAAAGAACGACCTTCCCCTTGTGCACCAGAATGATGTCGTCCGCCATCCGCTCGGCCTCCGCCATCATGTGCGTCGAGAGGAGGATCGTTCTTCCCTCATCCTTCAGCTCGCGAAGGAGGTTGCGGACCAGGAGCATGTTGACGGGATCGAGTCCCGACTGCGGCTCGTCGAGGATGATGAGCTCGGGATCGTGCAGCAGCGTCCCGATCAGCTGGACTTTCTGCTGGTTTCCTTTCGACAGCTCCTCGACCTTGGCGTCACGCTTGTCCCAAAGCTCGAACCGCTTGAGCCAACGCTCGGCATCGGCGACGACGGAGCTGCCGCGCTTGCCCTTGATTTCGGCAAGAAACAGCAGATGTTCCTTCACCTTCATCTGCCGGTAGAGCCCGCGCTCTTCCGGCAGATAGCCGATGCGGTCGCGCGCATCACGATCGCTGCCGAGCCACTCGATGGAGCCGGCGTCGGGGAAAAAGACGCCGGTAATCATCCGGATGGTCGTCGTTTTCCCCGCGCCGTTCCGGCCGAGCAATCCCGTAATCGTGCCGCGTTGGACGGTGAACGAGACTCCGTCCACCGCCCGAACAGCCCCAAACGTCTTCACCACATCCCGAACCGACAACACCACCGACATGCGCAAGCTCCCTGGCGACTAAGCCGGCGTATTGTAAACGGGAGGGCGGCTACGGTTTTGGCGGGGATACGTCGTTCAGATCGAGCGGGTGGAAAAGCCTCTGCAGCTTCAGAATGATCCGATCGATGATGTTCGAATTCGAATCGCGCTGAGGCGCAGCAAATGCCGGCACAGCCATCGAAAGAATGACGGTGAGCGAAACGGCAGCAAATAGACGACGATACATAAACCCTCCTCGTGCTCGTGTGCCGAGCATGATCAAAATTTGGAGGGCGCCCTACATAGGAGTGTCTGGCGCGGGAGTTTCCCTACCCCGAAGTTGGGAGTGACCTAACGAGGCCGGCGCGCTGCAAAAATTACAACGCCGCTGAAACACTCGCGAAGATGAGGTTGGCCGGGTGGGGCAACTGCTCCACAGACAGCCGCGCCTCTGCGACATCTTTCGCTGTCAGGCGTCCGTTCGTGGCAGCCTCATGCAGGTACGCCAGCGCTGTCATGGCTCCCGTCGAGGAGGTTAGACCGGCGTTCCGGAAGTAGGCGATCGCCCGTCGGCAGAGTTCGGCAACCTGATCGGAGCGGCTGATCGCGAGGAAGCATTCCGCCGCGTCGATCGATGCGCACGCAAGATCATGCGACATGCCGAGCTCTTCGAATTCGTCGCGCAGGGGGTTCAGAATCCGGAGTGCAGCATCGTATTTGGCCTGCCTCATCATCACACGTGCAAGATGCCAATGAGCCTTTGCCCGCAACGAGGTCAGCTGCAAGCGATCGCAGAATGCGATGGCCTTCATGAAGCAGGCTTCGGCACGGCCAAACTCTCCCAGTTCCCGGTGGCACAACCCTTCGTTGTGCAGCGCCTGGGCAACCGTCGGGAGTGGGATATTCGGATGCAGGGGCGCAAGCTCGTAATAGATGTCGGCCGCCTGACGGTACTGAGAGCTGTCGTAAAGAACGAATGCTTCCGTCATCCGTGCTGAGAAGTACTTGGCAATGTTTCCGAATCTCAGAAATTCGGCGGCGGCGCACCGAGCCATTGCGGCTGCTTCGGTCCAAAGCTCCTGGTTCCGAAGCACCAACGCTCGCATGAGCGTCGTCCGGGCACCCGCGAAATCAGAAGCCGCCGAGACGAAACGATCCGCTCGGTCGACGGCAGCCATGGCATCGTTGTACGAGCCGACGATCAGTTGCGCGTACGCATGTTCGCGCCACGCATCCGCCATGAGCGAATCGCGGCCGTGGCATACCGGGAGCGATTCCGCAATCTCTGTCCCAATCCTCGTCAGTTCCACCGCATCAAGCGGCGACGTGAAGTTGTACCGATCCGTTGCCGCGATCAGCTTCCGCACCACTCCCGCCGTCCGCCACTCCGGATGCTCGGCCAATCGAATTGCCCATGTTTCGCGCGACCCCGCCAGGAGTTGCTTGACGTACACCTCGGCGGCGGCGTCTTCGTCGGACATTGTTCGCTGCACGTTGCGGAGGAAAGCCAGCGTCTGGGCGCGGGGCGGGCTCGAAAACGACTCGGAATTCCAGACGTCGGGCTGTTTGAGCAGGCCGGCTGTGTCGCGGATCGACTTCAGCGTCTGCTTGCAGAGCGAGCAGGTGGCCAGGTGCCGGTCACGCGTTTGGACATCATTCGGTTCGCCGAGGAAACCGGCGAGCACTTCTTCGTCGTAATGTTGTTCGATCATCATCGCTTCACCGCCGTGATGCTGAGGTAGATCTCGCGAACCCGTTTCAGACAGTTGTGGATCAACTTCTCCGCGTAGCGCGACGTCGTGTCGAGCGTAACCGCGACATCATTCGCGGAGCGGCCCTCGTAGTAGTGGAGGTAGAGCGTTTCGCGGCAGCGCGGCTGCAGGTAGCCGAGCGCTTGCTGCATGGTGATGATCATCGCCATCTTGTCGGCGATGCCGTTCGAGGACGGATCGGTGTGATCGTCGAAATCCTCGGGTAACGGTTCGGTGCGCCCCTGACTGCGCCAGTAGTGCCTGCTGGCGTTGCACATCGCCGCCACGAGCCAGGCGCGAGTGTTTTCGACGCGGGTGGTCGTGGTCATGAACGAGAGGAAGACTTCCTGGATCAGACTCTCCGCGTCCTGCTCGGGAATGCGGAACTTGCGGCAGCCGACGTGCAGCAGCAGCGGACGGTGGCGAACGTACAGCTCGCCGATCTCTTCAGGTTGCGGGTCGGGAGCGGGTGCAGACGGCGGCAGAACAGGCTCTACCTCCGCGGCAGGCATGGTCAGGGGGGTGCTTGTGAGCGTTTCGAGCACGTTCGGATCGAGCACGACCGCGGTCCTGTTCCTCTCTCTCGGAAGCTGCGAGTCGATAATTATGGACGAGATGCGCAGACCATACCATGAATTCCGAAAAGTACAAACTTCCTTTGAGACGTCAAATAGTTTTGTAGATATGACTCGGTTGGCGTCCGCACATCATACGCGATTAGTAGCGGAAAGGTGTCGGTGGTTTTTGACGGACACCGTCCGCGGATTCCGGGCGGGACACTGCCGTACTGATGCTATCCTCCGCCGTCGCAAACGCCGTCCGCGGAAGGTAAGTCGATGAATTCAGAACAGATCGCCAGCAGCGTCGGCCAGATTTGGGACGCTTCGATCGTTCCCACGCTGCAACGTTACATCCGCATCCCCAACCAATCTCCGCTCTTCGACCCCGACTGGAAGCAGAACGGCCATATGCACGAAGCCGTCGCGCTCGCGAAGTCGTGGGTGGAGGAACAGCAGATCGAAGGTCTGCGCATCGAAGCGCACGAGCTGAAGGACCGCACGCCGCTGATCTTCATCGAGGTGGATGGCGACGCTTCCTCGACGGTGCTGATGTACGGCCACCTCGACAAACAGCCGGCCATGGTCGGATGGGACGCGGGCCTCGGGCCGTGGACTCCGGTCCTGCGCGACGGCAAACTCTTCGGACGCGGCGGCGCCGACGACGGCTACGCCATCTTCGCGGCCGTTTCGGCGATCCGTGCGGTGAAGGCGCAGAACGCGCCGCACTCGCGCATCGTCGTCATCATCGAGTGTTGCGAAGAGAGTGGATCGCTCGATCTGCCCGCCTACATCGACCTGCTGTCGGACAAGATCGGCACGCCGCGGCTGGTCATCTGCCTCGACAGCGGCTGCGGCAACTACGAACAGCTCTGGATGACCACGTCGCTGCGCGGCTCGATCGTGGGAAATCTGACGGTCGAAGTTCTGAGCGAGGGCGTGCACTCCGGCGACGCAAGTGGCATCGTGCCATCGAGCTTTCGCATTCTGCGCATGCTTCTCGACCGGCTCGAAGACGCGCAGACGGGACGCATCATCCCCGAGTGGCTGCACGCGGATGTTCCGCCGGATCGCATGGCCGAGGTCCGCGAGACCGCGCGAATTCTCGGCGATGAGATCTACAACAAGTTCCCTTTCCTGCCGGGCATGACGCCGATGGCGACCGATCCGGTCGAACTTCTGCTGAATCGCACCTGGCGGCCGATGCTGTCGTACACCGGCCAGGCTGGCCTTCCTGATCTGGTGCAGGGCGGCAACGTGTTGCGTCCGAAGACATCGCTGAAACTCTCACTGCGCGTTCCCCCGACGCTCGACGCCACGAATCTCGACGGCAAGTTGAAGAACCTGCTCGAAAGCGATCCGCCATACGGCGCTCGCGTCACATTCGAGCCGGAGAAGGGCGCGGGCGGATGGGAAGTGCCGAAAGTGCACTCGTGGCTGGAAAAATCGATCGACGCCGCGTCGCAGAAGTACTTCGGCAAGCCGGCCACGACGTGGGGCGAAGGCGGTTCGATTCCGTTCATGGGCATGCTCGGCCAGCGCTTCCCGAACGCGCAGTTCCTGATCACCGGCGTGCTCGGCCCGCACAGCAACGCGCACGGCCCGAATGAGTTCCTCGACATCCAGACGGGAAAGAATGTGACCGCGTGTGTGGCTCAGGTGCTCGCGGACGAGCGGACGAATGCGTAGCGCGTAGCGCGCGTTGTCTGTTATCGGTTGTCTGTTATCGGGTAGGGCGCGGACCTACTCTGGTAGGTTCTGGGCCTACCTCAGTAGGCTCTGGACCTACCCCAGTAGGCTCTGGACCTACCCCAGTAGGCTTTTTGGCCTACCCAGTAGGCTCTGGACCTACCCCAGTAGGCTCCGGACCTACCCCGGTAGGCTTCAGGCCTGCCCAGGTAGGCTTTTTTCCTACCCCGGCAGGGTCTCGACCAGTCGGAATCATTTGTTGGCTCGCGCTCCGTTGGCGTTCATTGCGGTTCAGCGTTGCCACAACGCAGAAACCATCATCAACAGACAACCGACAACGGAAAACGTCTTACCGCCTATGCGTGCCCTCCCGCGTACTTTTTCTCCCCTGCTTCGATGCGGATCGGCAGCTTGTTCTGCGGCGGCGGTAGCGGGCAGGTCGCGTACGGCGTGAAGGCGCAGGGCGGGTTGTAGGACTTGTTGAAATCAACGATCGTCTTGCCGTTCGCATCGGGCGGATGCGCATACATGTAGCGGGCGGCGCCGTAGGTCTCTTTTCCGCTCGTGGCGTCCTTGAAGATGATGAAGTAGTCCTTCTCGCCCTGCTCGAGGATCGGATCGATGCGAAACTCGCGGCCTTGCAGCGTGAAGACGAGCGCGCCCGGCGAGATCTCGTTGCTGATCATGCCGAGGACGTTCGTGATCGGGATTTTCTTCGGAGGGTTGTACGGCTCGAACCGCGCTTCCACCCTCTCATCCGGATTGACCGGAAAGTAGTCGAGTCCTTTGAAGTGCGTGCGGGCATCCGCCTCCGTATCGCGAACGCGGATTCCGAATCGTGGGCCTTTCGTGACCTCCTCGCGCCGAATGGCGACGAACGACAGCGTCCCCGTTCGAACTACCGTCGGTTTGGCTTCCGTATCATCGTGCAGCACGACCGGCGCGGTCACCGGCTTCCCGTCGATCGTCAGCGACGGATTCGCCTGCAGCGTCACCTTCCCGTTCTGCAGAACGAATTGCGCCGGGACCGGCGGTTTGGCCGGAAGGGAGACATCGTTGTTTCCGTCGCTGAGCCAGTAAAGACCGGCCAGCGTCAACCAGCTATCCGGCGCTTTCAGCCTCTCGGCGCGATGCGCGCGCCAGGCATCCTCATCCTTTTGGATCGAAGAACCGTCGATCGATCCGACTGGCGGTTCATAGCGGCAGGCAGTGAGGAGGAGCAGGACGGCGAGAGCGGATTTCATCGGTCGGATAGGATACTCAAACCGTGGTTTCGAAATGTCGCAGAGCCGTGTCTTATCGGGGTGAGCAATGTAGCGCCCTTCCCGGCCATGCGGCCGGAGCATGATGCGGTGATCCCCTCATGGAACGAGGAACACCGTCTGCTCGCCGCGATCCGCGGCGGCGACCGGAGCGCCGCCGAAGAGTTGGTCGACCGCACGTACTCGTCTGTTTTCGCATCGATGTATCGGCTCTGCGGCGACCACGAGCTGGCGGCGGACCTGACACAGGACACCTATCGCAAAGCGTGGGAAGCGCTGCCGGGATTCAACGGGCAGTCGCAGTTTTTCACCTGGCTCTATCGCATCGGCTACACGACGTTTCTGAATCACATCCGCCGTCCGCGGCTGATGAAATCGCTCGACGACGAGAATATGCCGGAGACACCCGACAGATCGCCGGGCGCCGACGAGCTCCTCGGCAACGCGGAGGAAGCCGAACATTTACGCGAGGCGGTGCTGCGGCTGCCTGAAGACCTCCGTTTCACCGTCACCGCACATTTCTGGGGCGGTCTGGCGGTGAAGGAGATTGCCGCAATCGAAGAGATCACAACCGTGGCCATCCGCAAGCGGCTGCACAAGGCGTTTTCCCTGCTGGAACAAGCCCTCGGCGGGAACGTTGAGGAAGAAAGACAATGACACGCACCCGCAAAGCTGATCTGCAGCGGAAGCTGACCATGGCGCCGGTGGCGAAGCCGCCCGCCGGCTTGGCGGATCGCATCAAACGCGACATCCCGAACCAGTTCGGATTCGAGTCGGAGCGCACGCAACTGCGCAAATCGGCGATGTTCAATCTGCGCATCGCTGCGTCGATCATCCTCCTCGTCTCATCGCTTTACCTCGCGCTGCACCTTGTGTCGCGAAACGGATCGAACCTCAATAACCGCTCGATGATGAAAGCAAGCGGCGTCGCGTCGCCGCGCGTAGCCCTCGCGCTTCCGAATACGCCGCCGGCGCCCGGCAGCGCGCGCGTGCCCGAGCACACCGATCTGCCGGCGCTTCCCAGGGTGCCGCCGCCCTCGAGCATCGCTGCACAGCCGGCGGCAGGGCGTGTCGCGGAAGCTAAGCGGGAGGAATCGACCGCGATGACGACGGGCACTCCAACGTATGTCGCGGATACGCAGACGACACCGCAACTCACCGACAGCATCGTCGCCGGCAATGCGGTCCCGGCGGCTCCCGCCGTGGCGCCTCAGGTTGCCGACGCACCGGTCGCAACGGCTGAGGGCGGCGCGCCGGAGCGCGAGCGGACGATGGCGAAATCGTCAGCGGCGTCGGCCGAGCCGCGCGATGCAATGGCAGCTCCACCTCGGGTCCACAACTTCATCGCCGTCCAACAGGCCATCTCGCGCGGGGAAGCGCCCCGCGACGTCGACGCTTACGCGTTCGTGCAGCACTTCGCCGCGCCGGAGCGCGCGCCGGCCGATCTGCACGTCGAGCTCGAAGCCTCGGCGGCGCCGCTCGATGCAACGAAGTGGCTGCTGCGCGTTTCCGTCGACGCGCCCGGCAAGACGTCCACGCCGGTCGATCTCACCTTCGGCGATGCCATCGCCGTCCACCGGCCGGTCATCGGCTCGGTCGCGCCGAATGAAACGGCCTTGTACGAGATCGAGGTCAAACCTGGTGCGAAATCCGACGACAACATCGCCACCGTTCGCGCCGGCGAGGCGAAAAGCACGCTGCGCGTCGCCGATCTCCATCACTGGAACGAAGCGTCGTCGCGGATGAAGCGCGCCTCGCTCGCGGCCGCGTGGGCGCGCGCGCCGCAGTCGCGGAAGCAGACCGAGGAGATCGTCGCCAAAGCGCGCGAAGCGCACATCGACGAACTTGCGGACATCGCGGAACAGTCGGTTCGGATCCGTTAACTAGCGCGGCCGGCCGCCGCCGAAGTTCCGCACCGACTGAAAATGCACGTCGAAGTACCGGGCCGCAGCGCGCACGGCGCGCGAAACAGTCCAGGCATCTTTCGACGGAATCCGCTCCAGCGCCTGCCGCATATTTTCAGGAAGTTTCGCACGGCAACTGCGGCAGAGCGCGTTCCCGATGGTCTTGTTGAGGTCGCATCGGGGGCAGCGCGGTGTTTTGGCCAGGCCGGAAACCTGTTCCTTCGTGAGCGTCATTCGAAATCCCTCTCTCCGGGCCTCGTTATTCTGCCATGAATACGCACCGCGCGCGGCAACGGTTCCCCGCTGCATTAGAATCCGCGCGATTTTTCAGGAGGATCCGATGGGCGAACGCGTTGAATTTCCCTCGAACGGACATACGTGTGCGGGCTACTTCGCTGGCAAAGGTCCCGGCATCGTCGTCATTCAGGAGTGGTGGGGCCTCGTGCCGCACATCGAAGAGATTGTCGATCGCTTTGCCGGCGAAGGCTTCTCGGCCATCGCGCCCGACCTTTTCCACGGCAAGACGACCACATCGCCCGATGAAGCCGGCCGCTTGTTGATGGAGCTCGACGCCGAGCGCGCCGAGAAGGAGATCGGAGCCGCCGGCAAGTACCTCCTCAGCCGGCCCGAATGCACGACGGAATCGTACGGCATCGTCGGCTTCTGCATGGGCGGCGCGCTCGCGCAGTACGCGGCAACGAAAGAGCCGAACGTCGGCGCGGCCGTCAGTTTCTACGGCGGCTTCAGAAAAGTTGCGTACGATTGGCCCAACCTCACTGCGCCGATCCTGCTGATCTACGCCGAAAACGATCAAGGCGTGCCTGTCGCAAGCGGTCGTGCGTTGGCGAAACAGCTCGAGGAGTTGGGCAAGGACGTCAGCCTCCAGATCTATCCGAAGACCGGCCACGCCTTCTTCAACAACACCGGCGCGAACTACAACGCCGAGGCCGCGGAGGATGCGTGGCAGCGCACGGTGGCTTTCTTCCGCGCGCACCTCAAATAGTGCAAGCGCTTCGCATCGCCGTCTTCGCCGCGCTGCTGATTTTCTGCGTCACGCCGTGGGCGTCGCCGCCGATCGCGCTCGCCCTCGGCCTCGCGCTCGCGTTGACGCTCGGCCATCCGTTCGCGTCGCGCAACTCGAAAGCGACGAAGCTCCTGCTGCAAACCTCCGTCGTCCTCCTCGGCTTCGGGATGAATCTGCAGAAGGTGGTCGAAGCCGGCCGCACCGGATTCGTCTTCACCGTTGTCACGATCGTCGGAACGTTGCTTCTCGGATTCCTCCTCGGCCGCGCGATGAACATCAGCCGCACGACGTCGCACCTCATCTCATCCGGCACCGCAATCTGCGGCGGCAGCGCCATCGCCGCGGTCGGCCAGGTGGTCAATGCGACGGATGAAGAGATGTCGGTCGCCCTCGGCACGGTCTTCATCCTCAACTCGATCGCACTTTTCATCTTTCCGATGATCGGTCACCGCCTCGGCATGACGCAGCCGCAGTTCGGCGTCTGGGCCGCGATCGCCATCCACGACACCAGCTCCGTCGTCGGCGCCGCCGCCAAATACGGAGCCGAGGCGCTCCAGATCGCGACGACCGTGAAGCTGACGCGCGCCCTCTGGATCGTCCCCGTCACGCTCGCCACCGCGTTCTTTTTCAAGCGCAAGTCCGCGAAGCTGACGATCCCCTGGTTCATCCTCTACTTCGTCGTCGCCTCGGTGCTCCGAACTTACGTCGCCGCGCCGCCCGAGGTGTGGTCGACACTGACGATGCTCGCCCGCATCGGTCTGACCATCACCCTCTTCCTGATCGGCGCCGGCCTCTCCCGAAAATCGATCGCCGCGGTCGGCGCGCGCCCGCTAATCCTCGGCATCCTGCTCTGGATCGCAATCTCGTCCGTCTCGCTCTTTGCCGTGCTGCGGACGGTGTGAGCGCTACTCCTTCTCAATCAGCAGATCGCCGGAATGGAACGACCGTCCGTGATTCTCGCGGCCAAGGAGGAGGATGATCGTGAGGCTGACCATGACGAATAGTTCGAAGCCGGCGAGAGCCCACGAGTAGCCGAAGCGTTTGTGGAGGGCGTCTTCGATCGAATTCGTTGGAGAGGCGAAGAGGATTCCGAATTGGTACGCCAGGCCGGGCATCAGTCCGCGGACAGCATCTGGCGCGAGCTCGTTAAGATGAATCGGGATGATGCCCCAGGCGCCTTGCACGCCGACCTGCATCAGGAACGCGCCGATGAAGAGAATCGCGACTGTGCTGCCGAATGCCCACATCGGGATCACGAGCAGCGACAGGCAGAGAGCCGCGATCATGCTGTAACGACGTCCCATTTTTTGCGAAAGCTGGCCGAAGATGATCGCGCCGACGACGGCGCCGATGTTGGCCACGATGACCGCCCACGGCACCGTCGCCTCACCGATACCGCGGCCGTGCCTCAGAAAATCGGGATACAAATCCTGCGTGCCGTGCGAGAGAAACATCATGAACGTCATCAGAATGACGAGGTAGAGAAAGCCTACGCCTTGATTTTTTACCGCCTTCAGCATCTCGCCGAAGGTTCCGACACGATGCTCCTTCCACGCCGCCGACTCCGGCACCTTCGTTCGGATGTAGAGCGCGAGGAGCGCCGGCAGCGCGCCGATCCAGAACATCCAACGCCATCCGAGGTCGGGCAGGACAGTGCGCGATGCGATCGCCGCCAGCAGGTAGCCGATTGAATAGCCACTCTGCAGGATTCCGGACAAAACGCCGCGCCATTTCCGCGGCGCATTTTCCAGCGCCAGCGACGCGCCTACGCCCCACTCCCCGCCCATCCCGATCCCGAACAACGCGCGCAGGATGATGAACTGCGTAAACGTCGTCGAGAAGCCGGTCAACAGCTCGATGATTGAGAAATAGATGACGTTCGCCATCAGCGGGATGCGGCGGCCGAAGCGGTCGGCCAGCATGCCGAAAATGATCGCGCCAACAGGACGGAACACCAGCGTCGCAAAGAGAGTGAAGATGATCCTCGACTTCGACACGCTGAACTCGGCCGCGAGCCTGTCGAACAGGAAGACGATCACGAAAAAGTCGAACGCGTCGAGCGTCCATCCCAGAAAACCGGCGGCGACGGCGTGGCGCGAGTTCGATTGCATCAGGGCGGCGATTGTAGCGGAGGCCCGCGCTACAATCGGCCACTCATGACCGAGCCGTCTCTACGCGGCAGCCTTGCATCGTTCCGGCTGCCCGACGTCCTCACCTTCGTCTCCTCGGCGAAAAA
The DNA here is from genome assembly GCA_036264035.1 of Thermoanaerobaculia bacterium. Taxonomy (GTDB): domain Bacteria; phylum Acidobacteriota; class Thermoanaerobaculia; order Gp7-AA8; family Gp7-AA8; genus JADGNZ01. The sequence goes on from DATART010000275.1 coordinate 21,860, forward strand.
AAGCGGCACGCTCACGCTCACCAGCGGCTCGAACGAGGCCATCGTCTACTTCGACGACGGCGCGGTCATCTTCGCCGGCTCGAACCAGGAGACGCTCCGCCTCGGCGCCGTACTGCTGCGCAGGAAACACATCTCCGCGACACAGCGCGACGCCATCGACAGCCTGATGAAAGCCGAGGGCGGACGATTCGGGCAGCTCGCGGTGAACCAGGGATTGTTGACGGACGAACAACTCCGCGACTTTCTCAAAGTGCAGGTGTCCGAGATCATCTACGACTGCTTCGTCTGGCCGGGCGGCGACTTCGCCTTTCTCGACGGCGCCACCGTTCCGCCGTATGCCGTCACGATTTCGATCGTTCTCGCGAACCTGATCATGGAAGGCGCGCGGCGCATCGCCGAGTGGGAAGAATGCGAGCGGCTGCTGCCGGACGGCGGCGTCGTTTTTCGCGTCGTCTCGAATCCGGAGAGCGAGAAAATCACGCTCACGCTCGACGAGTGGCGGATCCTTTTCCTCATCAACGGCAGGCGCTCGCTCGGCGATCTGGTTGAGGACGCCAACGACGAACCGCTGAAGGTTTACCGCGTCGTCTACGGCTTGTTAGGCAACAAGCTGATCGAATCCGTCAGCCGGAAAACCTTGCCCGACGACACCGGGACCGGCAGCCGCCCTGCAACCGAGGTCCTCGAAAGCACGATGCGGCAGAAGCCGGCCACGTTCAGCGCCGACTCCACCGTTCGCGAAGTCAGCGACGACACGAATCTCCTGGTATCGACGGAAGCGAAGCTCTCGTACAAAGACGTCGTCAAGCCAACCATCGCCCAGCTCACCATCACCAGCGGCGACGAGACCGGCCTCATGTTCCCGCTCACCGAGGCCGAGTACCTGATCGGCAGACAGCGTGACAACCAGATTCCGCTCGCCGACCTCGGCGTCTCCGGTCACCACTCCCGCATCTATCGCGGCCCCGAGTGGTATTCGATCGAGGATCTGAAGAGCAGGAATGGGACGTGGCTCAACGGCGCGCGAACGTTCCACGCGCTGCTGCACGGCGGCGACATGATCCGCATCGGCGCGACCGAGCTGCGCTACGAAATCCTCTACGACGGCGCCGCGCAACCCACCACGACCTGATCGGTGGAACGGAGGTTGCTATCTCTTGCGTCCGGCTGCCCCCGAACGCGCGGGCGCCGCTGCTGTTGGCGCTTCACCCTCATTGAGAGAAGAGGACCCTATGAACGGATCGACAGACGTTCGGTCGAACAGCACCACCTCGAACAACCCCTCCCGCAACACCAAGACAGATACTCCGCTGCCACTCGACACACCGGCGCGGGAAGTGTCAGGGACTCCGCGCGAAAGTGCCGGCGGCAATGGCGCGAATCGCGGCGAGAGGATGATCAGCGGCATCGATCTCCTCGACTACGGCGCCGGCGGACTCATGCCGCACAAGGTTTACCTGGTCAAAGGCGGCACCGGCGTCGGCAAGTCGCTCCTCGGCCTGCAGTACCTGACGCGCGGCCTCGAGTTGCAGGAGCCGGGCGTACTGATCACCGATCAGAAGCCGGAAAACGTCCTGGCGCAGGCGCATTCGATCGGATTCGCGATCGAGGAGTCGGTTCGCCGCGGGCAACTGGCCATTCTCAATCCGAGTCAGCGCTACTTCGAGCTGGTCGAGAGTCCGGCCGACGTCATGGCCATCGTGGAAGAGCTGGGCGACTACATCAAGAAGCTCGGCGCACGGCGGCTGGTCATCGATCCGGTCTACACGCTCATCAACACGTCGTACTCCAGCCACTTCGCGCTCTCGATCACGCAGTCGCTGATCAACGCGCTGGAAGACCTGCCGGTGACCACACTGCTCATTGCATCGCATGATGAGAACGCGGAACTGAATCCGATCACGCGCCAGCTCGAACAGAACGCATTCGGCGTCATCGACCTCTCGCAGGATCAAGCCACCGGCGGACGGCTGATGCGCCTCTCGAAACTCAGCTACGCCAGCAACGACAATCTTTCCGCGCATTACCGCATCCTCAACGGACGCGGCCTCATCAACTATCGCGGCGAAGGGGAGAAAGTCGCCGATGTTACGAAGCCGTGGGAAGACTCCACGCCCGCCAGCCGCTCCGTGCTGCTCCTCGGCGCGCAGCCGGACACGATCCGCCGCGTGAAGGAAGCGTTGGGATCCGACTATCAGGTCCAGGCGGAGTCTGATCTCAAAGCCGGCGTCGACCGCGCCACGCGCGAGAAGCCCGGCCTCGTCCTCGTCTCTCCGTCGCGCGCCCTGGGGTCGGTCAGCGCGATTCTCGACCTGGCGCGCAACGCGAGCTCCTCGATCGCGTTCCTGTCGCCGTCCGGCAACCGCCAGGCGGACAAAGTGCTCTATCTCCGCGCCGGCGCCGACGACTTCATCACCGAGCCGTTCACGCCCGCCGAACTGCGCGCGCGCGTCGATGCTCTGATCCGCCGCAGCGGACGCCGTCTCAACCTGCGCGACTCACACATGACCAGCATCACTCCGGAGGAGATGTCGTCGCTGATGAACGCGGGGGACGCGTCACCCTCGCGCAAGGGTCCGATCATGCAAGCGACGGGCGACGACCGCGTGCAGTTCGATCCGGAGTTCAATGAACGCCTCCAGCGCAACGTCGACACCGTCTCGAAATTCGATCAGCCCTTCGCGCTCTATTGGCTCAAGGCGAATCAGGACGATCCCGAGCTCAATCGCTCCCTCGCGCAACTCTGCCGGCAGGAAGACGTAGTCTGTCACAACCGCGCCGGCGAGTTCGTGGCCATCCTCAGCGGCACCGACCAGAACGGCGTCAAAGGATTCGAGAACCGTCTGAACGAGAAACTCGGCAAGCGCCTCGATCCGAAACGCGTCCGCCGCGGCTACTCGCTGTACAAACCGGGCGACTCGACGGAAGGCTTCACGCAGAAGACCACGAACGCGTAAGCGGCTTGTGTGGCACAGACACTCCTGTCTGTGCCGTCGCAAGCTTCAGTGTGCCTGCACGTCCGAGAGCACCCGCCGGCCGGACGGACGATTGATTCAAGCGCTCCGGCGCCGTGTGGCGTTCATCCGACGCTGTGCGCACTGTCCGGCACTGAGCCGGCACTGTCCGGCATTCAGCCGGCACCGTCCGGCATTCAGCCGGCACTATCCGGCATTCAGCCGGCACTGCCCGGCATTTAGTCGGCACTGCCCGGCATTCAGTCGGCACCGCCCGGCACTCAGCCGGCGCTGTCCGGCGCTCAGCCGGTACTCTCCGGCACTCAGCCGGCATTGTCCGGTGCTCGGCCGGCGCTGTCCGGCTCTAAGCCGGCACTATCCGGCCCTGAGCCGGCACTGTCCGGCACTCGGCCGGCGCTGTCCGGCGCTCAGCCGGCACGCGCGGCACGGAGCCGCCACTCATCTGCCATACCGGTGACCGTCTCCACCGTGCATCGTCTCCAGCCCCTTCGGAGTCGGAAGCGGCCAGTAGTCAGTGGTCAGTGGCTCCCCTGACCCCTGACCACTGGCCACTAGCTACTGGCCACTGCACTGGCCACTGCGGAGACCGAACGCCTGAGCCTCACCAGCACAGACAAGAGTG
>DATART010000278.1:0-1743 GCA_036264035.1 Thermoanaerobaculia bacterium
CGCTCCCCTTGTCGAAAAAGATACGACAAAATGCAGGGATGGACATCCCGGCTGACGATCCCCGCGCCATCGCTCTGATGAGTGCGATTCGAGACGGCGACGTGGCGCGCCTCGAGGAACTGCTCCGGCAGGATCCCGAGCTCGCCGCCGCGCGGATCGTCGACGAGAAGCAGGTCCGTCGCTCGCTCCTCCACATCGTTACCGACTGGCCCGGCCACTTTCCGGAAGGGCCGCGCACGGTCGCGCTGCTCGTCCGCTATGGCGCGGACGTCAACGCATCGGTGAATCACCCGACCGCGCCGTCCGCGGAGACGCCGTTGCACTGGGCCGCGAGCTGCGACGACGTCCCGCTCATCGACGCGCTCCTCGACGCCGGGGCCGATATCGAGGCGCCCGGCGCGATCTTTACCGGCGGCCCGCCGATGTCCGACGCCGTCGTCTTCGCGCAGTGGAACGCCGCCCGTCGTCTCCTCGCCCGCGGCGCCGGGACGACGTTCTGGCAGGCCGCCGCCCTCGGCCTCCTCGACCGCGTGCGGGAGGAGATCACGAACGCGTTCTGGAATGCCTGCCGCGGCGGCCAGCGCGAAGTCGCCGAGCTCCTCCTCGCCGGCGGCGCAGACCTCAACTGGATCGGCCACGACGACAAGACCCCGCTCCAGGTCGCGGAAGAAAGCGGCAACCGCGACCTGGTCGAATGGCTCCGCGCTCAGGGCGCAGGTACGCCGCGATGATCTTTCCGGAGGGAAGGACCGAAAAGATTCTGGGATAAAATCCGGCTGATGTCAGGCGACACTTCTCGCGCCAAGAGTTACGGCGGAACCGCCGTGTTCCTCGCGATGGTGGCGGGTGTGGCGGCTTTGATCCTCGCGTACGCAAGCGTCGCGGACGGACATTTCGAGGCTGCGGCCCTATCCCTCCTCGCCGCCGGCGTCGCGTTCGGCGGTGTGGCAAACGCAATCTTCCGCCAGTGATTGCTTTAATGGCAGGGCGCGCCCATGCCTGACAACATCCTCGCCGCTCTCGCCCTCGGCGGATTCGGCCTGATTGTGCTGGCGCTGGTAATCGCGTCGTTGCGCGATGCCGCGGCAATGAGGCGCTGGCCGGTCGCGAAAGGCCGCGTCGTTTCGTCGAAGGTCGAGGAGTACAAAGAGATCATCAAAGGCGTTACGAGAGCCATCGCATCACGCAGAGCCCCGGCCTGAATCGCGGAGTGCCCGATTTCGCCGAAGAAGTCGTGTGCCGCTATCCCGCGCTGGTAATCGCCATCGCGCTGCTCGCAACGGCGGCGAGGGAGTATTTTCGGTAGCGGTATGGACGAATCGTTTGGCGATCTGTTGGCGCTCTCCAGACGTGCGCTCGCATTCATCTTCCTCGGCACGGCTGTATCGCAACTGCTGATGTTGATCATCGGCTCGGTGATCAGCTACCCCGTGTACCCGTTGATGGCGTACGTCATGGCGCACGCGAACCGTGCCACTGACGTTGTTGGCACGATCGTGAACGCGGTATGCGCGGCAGTGGTGATTTGGGTTCTGTCGATCTGCATCAGACATTCAGACAAAACCGTCCTGTTGGCGAGAAATCGGACGATGCTCGAAACGGCGCGAGTCGTGACTGTGATTCAGGTGTTCGTGCTCGGGTTCACGTTCATTCTCGGCGAGGCTCGCTCGCTGGTCTTCGTCAATCTCGCCAATGTCACGCAGATCCATTTCATGGCCTTCTCGTGGTTGTTCGTTCTGAATG
>DATART010000310.1:0-5647 GCA_036264035.1 Thermoanaerobaculia bacterium
CATAGACCGGCTGCGTTTTCGGCTGCTGAAGGTTGATCACGATGATGTCGGCGCGTTTGCCGGGTTCGAGCGTGCCGATGCGGTCTTCCATGCCGAGGGCGCGGGCGCCGCCGAGCGTGGCCATTTCGAGGACGTCGCGCGCGCTGAGCGCTTTCGGATCGCCGCGCGTGATCTTCTGCAGGCGTGCGGCGCTGGCGGCTTCTTCGACCATGTCCAGATTGTTGTTCGAGCCGGCCGGACCGTCCGTGCCGAGGCCGAGCGCGACGTTCGCGTGCCGCAGGTCGACGACCGGCGCAACGCCCGAGGCCAGCATCATGTTGCTCTCGGGACAGTGCACGACGCCGACTCGCTTCGCGGCGAGCATCCTGATGTCGTCGGACGTCAGCCAGATGCCGTGCGCGGCGACGACGTCGTGGCCGAGGAACCCGATCGAGTCGAGGTACGCGGCGGGGGAGAGGCCGGAGGTGTTGTCTTTGATCTGCGATCCCTCGCCCTTCGTCTCGGCAACATGGATGAGGATCGGCGCGTGCAGCTCGGTGGCGAGCGCACGGATCTGCTCGAGGTGCGCGCGCGAGACGGTGTACGGCGCATGCGGCGCGAGCGCGGGCGTGATCAGACGGTCGCCGTGCCAGCGCTTGACGAAGTCGCGGATGTACGCGATCGCGGCGTCCCACGTTTTGTTGTCGGGTGCGGGGAAGTCGATCATCGTCTCCCCAAGCACGCCCCGCAGCCCGGCCTTCTTCGTCTCGGCGGCGATGTCGCTTTCGAAGTAGTACATGTCGGCGAACGTGGTAGTGCCTGACTCGATCATCTCGGCTGCTGCCAGACGGGTTCCCCACTTCACAAAATCGCGGTCGACGTTTTTCGCTTCGGCCGGAAAGATGAAGTGCTGCAGCCAGTCCATGAGATCGCGGTCGTCGGCGATCCCGCGAAAGAGCGTCATCGGCACATGCGTGTGCGCGTTGACGAAACCGGGAAGGATGGCCATGCCGCGCGCGTGAATCGTCTCCGCGCCGGCGAATCGTTTGGCGATGTCCGCGGACGTGCCGACGCCGGCGATCTCACCCTTGTCGATGGCTACCGCGCCGTCCTCGATATTCGGTCCGGCCATCGTGATGACGGTGCCGCCGGTGATGACGATGTCTACGTGCCGTGGAGCGGCGTGGGCCATGACGGCGGCAAATGTGAGCAGCAGCGCGGAGAGCAGGCGTCGGTACATGGCGCGAACCTTAGCGGAATCGGGTGCGCGCGTACAATCCGATAAATGAAAGCGCGCATCAGCCATCGCGCGACGTACGCGGATCTGGAGAAGGCGCCGGAGAACATGGTCGCCGAGTTGATCGATGGCGATCTGTACACGTCGCCGCGCCCGGGCGGACCGCACGCGCGGTTTGCCTCCGCGCTCGCGATGGACATTGGACCTCCGTACGACCGCGGCCGCAGCGGACCGGGCGGATGGTGGATCGTCTTCGAACCCGAGGTTCATTTCATTTTGAATGAGCAGGTGCTGGTGCCTGATCTCGGCGGATGGCGCCGCGAGCGCATGCCGCGGATTCCGAAGGATCAACGTTTCATGGTTACGCCGGATTGGGTTTGCGAAGTGATCTCGCCTTCATCGCTACGCGTGGATCGCGGCAAGAAGATGCGTATCTACGCGGAACACGGCGTCCCTTGGATGTGGCTCGTCGATCCGATCGGCCGAACGTTCGAAGTGCTGACCCTCGACGGCGACAACTGGAAGTACGTCGCCACCTACACCGGCGAAGACGTCGTCCGCGCCGATCCTTTTCCGGAAGCGGAGATCGACCTCGGTTCGATCTGGGGCGCCGACGACGAGTAATACCCCGTCAACAGACCGGGACGGCATTTTCGCTCTTCACATCGACCGCCGCCGCGGCGGGGAGATCGATGGTGAAGACGGAGCCGGCTCCGGCGGTGCTCTCCGCGGTGACGTCACCGCCCATGGCGCGCGCGAGGTCGCGGCTGATGGCCAGGCCGAGGCCAACGCCGCGTGTGATTAGCGAGGTGGAGACGGGGCCGGCGTCCAGTTGCACGAACGGCGAAAAAATGCGCTGCAGTTGGTCCGCCTCGATACCGATTCCGTTGTCGCGAACGCGGATGCGGGTGCGCTCGCCATCGGAGCTGCAACCGATCTCAATCGTTCCGCCCGGCGGCGTGAACTTGATCGCGTTCGTAAGGAGATTCAGCAGAATCTGCTGCAGCCGATTTGGATCGGCGATGGCTGCGACTCCCTGGGCGCATCCGCTGGAGACGAGCCGGATGCCCGCCTCCGCGGCCTGAACGCGGACGAGTGCCTCGCCGCGTGACACCGTGTCGCCGATCGAGATGGCGCGCGGGCTCACTTGAACGCGTCCCGAATCGAGACGGGCGAACTCGAGGATGTCGCCGATCATCGCCATTTGTAACTGGCACGCGTGCCGGATGTCGCGCACGGCCTCGACCAGCTGAGGGGCCGTCACCGTCTCCATGAGCAGTTGCGCGTTTCCGTAAATCGTCGTGAGCGGTGTGCGCAGGTCGTGCGACATCATCGACAGAAATTTGGCTTTGGCGGCGTTCGATTCTTCCGCCAGCCGCCGCGCCTGCAGCAGCTGATCCTCGTACGCGTGACGCCGCAGCATGCGAAGGCAGACGCACTCGCTGATGAAGACGCCGTCGATCTCGCGGCGCACCGCATTGAGCAGCACCGGAATGTCGGTGCCGTCTTTCGCGCGAAGGGCGACGTAAATCTCCTCCACCTCCGATTTCACCTTCAGCAGAGGGAAGAGGTAGGTGTGGTAGAAAATGCGGCCGCCCGGCGGCAGGATTTTATCGATGTGCCAGCCGGTCAATTCGACGCGTTTGTAGCCGAGCATATCGGCGAGGGTCTGGTTGATCTCGACGATCGTTCCGTCGTCAGAGAATGCTGCGAATCCGCAAGGTGCCGTGTTCATCACGTCGCGCATCGCAGGTCCCGGGTCAGGCGGCAGCGAGGTACGTTTTGATGGCCTCGATGGTCTCGGCGGGATGGCTGATGTGCGGGCAGTGCCCGGTCGCTTTCATACGGCGCAGCGTACTCCGCGGAAGCGCAGCGTGCAGATAGTTTCCAACCTCGACGGGCGCAATCGCGTCTTCGCTGCACTGCATGATGAGCGAGGGAACGGTGACCGCTGCCAGGTCGGCGCGGTTGTCAGCGAAGAACGTCGTCTCGGCGAAGCGGCGCGTAATCTTCGGATCGGTCGAACAGAAGCTTTCGTTCAACTCCTGCGTCAGCTCCGGGCGCTCTTCGTTCTTCATGATCACGGGCGCGAGGAAGTTCGCCCACCCGATGTAGTTCTTGTCCATCAGATCGAGCAGCCCTTCGATGTCGGCGCGCTCGAAGCCACCGGTGTAGCCGGCGTCATTAATGTAGCGCGGCGATGGGCCGACCATGATCAGGCGGCTGAATCGCGAGGGATCCCGATTCGCGGCCAAAACGCCCACCATGCTGCTCACCGAGTGTCCGACGAAGATCACATCGTGGAGGTCGAGGGCGGTGCAGATGTCGAGCACGTCCTGCGCGTAGCCGTCCAGCGACGAATACCGCTCCGGATCGTACGCGGTGACGTCCGCGTTCCCCGAGCCGACATAGTCGAAGAGAATCACACGGTAATCAGGTTCGAAGGCGGGGGTAACGAAACGCCACATCGTCTGATCGCAACCGAAACCGTGCGCGAACATCATCGGCTGGCTGCCGCTGCCGGAAACCTTCACGTTGTTGCGGGACAACACATCGGTCATTTCAGCTCCTGTGTGAGTGATGGCCGGGCGACTGACGCGATCGCGCGGACACGAGCGTGTCATGCAAGAAGCAGGCAGGCGTCGAATGCATCGGCGGCTTCGCGGCAATGCGGATTTCCACGTTTCCGCGCTGATGTAATCCCTCGCGCCAGATTGGGCGTACCCTTTCCGTTCCTTCCCCGAATCCAGACAATCGAGGAGAGACAGACACCTTCCATTAACTGCTATAGTCGTCGGCGACACTTATGGCGTTATTGCCCGCGTCGCAGTCCTCAGCACCTCTCGCCGCCGGCGACGCAGGGGACGATCATGGCAATGACACGGTCGCGCGGAAGGAGCTTTCCTGACGCGCCAGCTGACCGACCTTCTCCTTCTCGAGACACCCGACGCGGTCACCATCACCACGCCCAGCGGCGAAATTGTGTATTGGAACGTCGGCGCGGAGCGTCTGTTCGGTTACTCGCCGGATGATGCGATCGGCCGCTCGATCGATGAGGTCATCGTCCCTCACGGCCACGTCGAAGATCTCGACGTCTATCGCCGGGAGGCGTTGACTTCGGGCTCCGCCACCTTTGAAACCACGCGCGTTCGTAAAGACGGCTCGCTGATCCATACCGTCGTTTCCAACAAAGCCGTCTACGACGCCGGGGGAGGCGTCGAGTTCCTCGTCATCACGCAGAAGGACGTCACGCACATCAAAGTGCTTCGCGACGCCAAGCTCGTCGAGTCGCAGTTCCGCGACCTCCTCGAATCGACGCCCGACGCCATCATCATGGCCAATCAGACCGGACGCATCGTACTGGCCAACAGCCAGGCCGAGACGCTGTTCGGCTACGACCGCGGCGAGTTGCTCGGCACACTGGTCGAGGTGCTGCTCCCGGGGCGTTATCGCGGCGGGCATGTCGCGCACCGTTCCGGATACTTTGGCCAGCCGCGCACGCGATCGATGGGCGCGGGCCTGGAGCTCTACGGACTGCGCAGGGACGGCAGCGAGTTCCCGGTCGAGATCAGCCTCAGTCCGCTGAAGACCGACGGCGGAACGCTGGTGATGAGCGCGATCCGCGACATCACGTATCGGAAGGGAATCGAGAGCGCGTTGCAGGAAAAGAACGTCGAGCTCGAGCGCGCCATTCAGGCCAAGGATCGTTTTCTGGCCAGCATGTCTCACGAGCTGCGCACGCCGCTGAACGGCATCATCGGATTCGCCGAGTTCCTGTCGGACGGCAAGCCGGGGCCGCTCAACGACAAACAGAAGGAGTACCTCGGCGACATCCTCAACAGCGGCCGGCACCTGCTGCATCTCATCAACGACATGCTCGACCTGGTGAAGATTCAGGCGGGACGAGTCGATCTGGTGCCGGAGACGTTTTCACTGACCGAGGCCATCAACGAAGTCTGCACGGGCGTTCATCCGCTGGCGGTCAGCAAGGACATCGATGTGCGCGTCACGATCGACAAGAGCGTCGATTCCGTCACCCTCGACAAACAGCGATTCAAACAGATCCTCTTCAACCTGCTCTCGAACGCGTTGAAGTTCACGGACGACCATGGGCACGTCGGCATCGACGTCACGGCCGTCGATCGGGAGCGCTTCCGCCTGGTCGTTTCGGATGACGGCATTGGCATCCGGGACGAGGACATCAGCCGCCTCTTCACCGAGTTCGAGCAGTTGGAGACCGGAACGGCGCGGCGTTTCGGAGGGACCGGCCTCGGTCTGGCGCTGACGCGGAAGCTCGTCGATCTTCACAGCGGCGACATCGAAGTCGAGAGCGAGTTCGGCAAGGGAAGCCGCTTCGGCGTTGTGCTGCCGTTGGCGATCAAGGGAACGGTGGCATGAACGCTCCGCGCATCCTCATCGTCGACGACAACA
>DATART010000313.1:0-24140 GCA_036264035.1 Thermoanaerobaculia bacterium
GGAAGAAGGAGCCGGCGGCGACGAAGAGGGCGAAGCCCATTCGCCAGATGTGGCGTACGAGGCGTTGTGCGCCGGCGACGCCGCCGCGGATGAGCATGCGGAGGTCGCCGGCGGCGGAGAGAAGCGCGATCGCTGCGAAGATGCTGTAGCCGATCACGGAACTTTTGGCGTGCGTCCGCAGCGCGAAAACGAGAGCCGTGATTCCGGCCGCCAGCGCGACCAGCATGAAGACAAACTCCAGCCGTCGCTTCTGCTTGGGCTTGCGCATCACCACAAGAGCGGCCGTGGAGACGAGATAGAACGTCAGCGTCCCCGCGAACACGTTGAAGGGCTGCGATTTCCTCAGCGCGATGTACGCGCCGGCGGCAGCCATGAATAGCATCGAGATGGCGAAGACGTCGCCGGAGCGGCGATGGAGGCGGGAGCCTTTCTTGACGATTAACGCCAGGAAGCCGGTCACGACGGCGATGACGCCGCCGGCGATATGAACGATGAGCATCGGTGTGTAGGTCATAGAGTTAGCCTCGATCAGATTGGTTCGCGATAACGACGCATGCGGATCGTTGCGGCGAGGCAGAGCGCGGCGACGACGAGGCCGATCCACAGTGAGGACGTACTGAAGAAATTGCCGGGAGTCAGCGCCGCCAGCGGGTCGACATGCGTTCCCTTTTCGGGGACGAGAAATGCCTTATTGAACCAGCCGACCAGGCGATCGCTCAGAAATGTGAAGAACGATGCGCTCCCAAATGCGATTTTCGTGAAGACTCCGATTGCCAGAAACGGCATCACCGCCCATAAGAACGTGGCGCGCTTCGCCCAACCGGACACCAGAAGCAGCCAGCAATAAACCGGTGCATGCCAGAGCGCGATCGCGACGACGGCGTACAGGAGCGCGATTGATAATTGAACGAACTTCAGATTCTGATAGAGCGCCGCGAGATCTGAGGGACGTCCGAGCAGGACGATCGTATTGACGATCAGAATGATCAGTTGCGTAATGAGGATCAGCGCGTAGGAGAAGAGCGGCAGAACCACAAGAGGAATTGCGATCTTTGCGAGGACCGTCGTGCGGTCGGATACCGGCAGCGACTTCCAGAACAGAATGCTGCGGTCGCGGCGTTCGCCATAGAGCGCGTCGAGGCAATAGAACGCACCGACCAGAAACGCCGTCACGAGAATCAGACCGGCGGTCGTGTCATACGGCATTGCCACGACGCTGTGCAGTTTCCCGGCATCGCCCATCGCCAGGCGCATGCGACGCGGCAACGTAATGGCGCTGATGAGGAAGCCGAAGAGCATGATGCAGGCGGTGACGACCGGCGCGGCATAGATCGATCGGTTTTCCCAGATTTCGCGGCGGATCGACCAATACATCGGCCGCGTCGGTGTCATTCGCTGAGGCGCGATTTCCTGCGATTCGGCTGTCATTGAACCGCCCCGTGACTTCCCATCACGGCGACAAAAAGATCGGCGATGCCGGGCGTGCGAAGATCGCCAATGGCGGCAAGCTCGTCGCGGTCCGCGCGATCGAACAACAGAATGCTTCGGCCGAACGCCTGTCGCTCGTGCATCGGCTTGAATGCGCGCGCTGCGGCGAGATTCTCCGGACGCACCATCACTTCCACGTAGCGCGACTCGAACTCCTCCATCCCGCACTCCATGACGACGCGTCCCTGATTGATGAACATGACGTCGGTGAGCACATCCTGAATCTCGTCGACCTGGTGCGTCGTGACGACGATCGTGCGGCTGCGGTCGAAGTAGTCGTTCAGCAACGAGTCGTAGAACTGCTTGCGGTACAGGATGTCGAGACCGAGCGTCGGCTCGTCCAGCACGAGCAACTTCGCGTCGATGGCCATGACCAGCGCGAGGTGAAGCTGCGTCACCATCCCTTTCGACAGCTCGCGCACCTTGCTCGTCCATTTAATGTTCGTCTTCGCAAGAAACCCCTCGGCCTTTGCGCGGTCGAATCGCGGATGGACGCCTTCGACGTACTCGAGCGCCTGCGATACCCGCAGCCCGCGTGGGATGACGGCGACGTCGGCGATGAAAGAGACGTCGCGCATCAATCGATCGCGGTCGCTCCACGGATCGCGTCCGAGAACTTTCAGCTCGCCCTGAAACGGTGTGAGGCCGAGGATGGCGTGGAGCGCGGTGCTCTTGCCCGCGCCGTTCGGACCGATGATGCCGAGGATCCGGCCCTCTTCGACGTTGAAATCGACGCCGTCCAGCGCGATCGTCGAGCCGAACGCTTTGCGGAGACCGCGCGCTTCTATGCAGGCCATGTCAGCGCTCCTCTTTCGTGCTGCTCTTCAGCAGCTCTTCCGGCGTGAGTCCCAACCGGCGGATCGTCGCGTAGACCCTCGGCCACTGTTCGGCGAGAAATCTGTCGCGCTCGGCGTTCAGCAGCAGCTCGCGCGTCCCCTCGTTGATGTACATCCCGCGGCCGCGCTTCTTCTCGACGAGCTGCTCGTCGGCAAGCTCCTGGTACGCCTTCAGGACGGTGATCGGGTTGAGGCGGTAGTCGGCGGCCACGTTGCGCACCGAGGGGAGCGGATCGCCTTCGTTGAGAACGCCGTCGAGGATGAGAGCGACGACACGATCGCGAAGCTGGCGGTAGATAGGCAGGCTGTCGTTCCATTCACGTTCCATTCTGGGATGCTCAGTTGAGGTGATGTAGTTAACTATAACACCTAACCACAAAGCAAGAGAATTCTTTGGAGACGTGAAGAAAGAGGGGTTCTGACCGCGAATCAGCGGTCTTCTTCGGACGGATCGACGGCGTCGAGGAGGGTATCGACCTTCTTTTCTGACTCTCTCCGCTGTTGGGTCGTCGAAGGTCGCTTGAAACAGCAGATATCGAGGTACGCGCCCCGGAGGTCGATCTCGCCGTCGTCTTCATCGCCGGCAACTACGGACAGGGCGGCATCTGGAGCAAGTTCAAAGACCAGATCGTGCCGAACGACATCATCGCGGCCATCCAGACGTAGCTGCTATCATTCGCAACGGATCGCCTCTGAAACTCACCGCCGATATCTGATTTCGTCTCCCACTCTGCCGCTGACGCCGGGACCGCTTGACGTGTGTCCCCGCGAACGATGGAGACGAAATGAGCACCAACGATTGGTTCGAAGACTTCTTTCACGGCCTTGCTGTTGATTTCTGGGTTGCGGTTGCGCCGAACGCGGATGCCGATCTGCCGTTTCTGGAGAAGGCGTTTGGCGCGCCGGGCGGCGCGATTCTCGACGTCGCCTGCGGCGCGGGACGGCACAGCATCGCGCTGGCGCGGCGCGCATATGACGTCACCGGCGTCGATCTTTCGGCTACGTTTCTGGATGAAGCACGCCGCCGCTCCGACGCTGATGACCTGCCGATCGATTGGCATCACGGCGACATGCGCGAGCTTCCCTGGCGCGGCCGTTTCGACGGCGCGCTCTGTTTCGGCAACAGCTTCGGCTACTGCGATCGTGACGGAACGCGCGCGTTCGTGCGCACGCTTGCCGCGTCGCTGAAGGCCGGGGCCGCGTTCGTGCTGGAGACGGGTGCGACCGCGGAGTCTCTCCTCCCGTCGCTGCAGAGCCGGCGCTGGATGGAAGTCGGCGACATCCTCTTTTTCTCGAATGCGACGTATGACGCGTCGGCCAGCCGGCTCGATGTCGACTATTCGTTCGTGCGCGGCTCCGTGCGCGAGTCGGCCACCGCGCACACGTGGATTTACACCGTCGCCGAGCTGCGCGAGTTGTTCGCGAGCGCCGGTCTCGTCGTCGAGCAACTCTGCTCATCGCCCGCAGGCGATCCTTTCCGCCTCGGGGATCCGCGGCTGCTGCTCATGGCCCGGAAGCGCGCTTGAACGACGGCATTTTTTGCCGACGAGACTCTCCCCGAATGCCGCCGTGAACTGCTGGAATGCCGTTCGATGCTTCGCGAATGGCAACGCACCCTTCCCGAATGACAATTCGAGCTTCGATCATCTTCCCCGGATGGTCATCAAATGGTCCGAGATCATTCGCGAATGGTGATTGAACCACTCGCGAATGAGCGCCGATAGATCCCGAATGGTGACGCGACATTCTCGAATGGTGACCGCGCCATTCTCGAGGAGTCGGAGGATCATTCTCGAAGCATCGCGGATCATTCTCGAAGCATCGCGGACCATTCTCGAATGGTGACGCGACATTCTCGAGGAGTCGGCGGATCATTCTCGAAGCATCGCCGACCATTCTCGGAGGATCGCGGATCATTCTCGGAGGATCGCGGATCATTCCCGAATGATCGCGGACCATTCCCGAATGATCGCGGACCATTCCCGAATGATCGCGGACCATTCCCGAATGATCGCGGATCATTCGCGAAGGGGTTGGGCGACAATCCGACCAGCGCCGCGGGCGACTACCGAAGGGTTGCCAGCGGATCACGACCTGTGAGCCAGGGGGCTGTGACGTTGTGAATCAATCGCAGAACGTGGCCGTTGTCTTCCCGAGATCAGTGCGGAGATCCACGAAGCCGGCGTTGATCTTCTAAACGGTCCCCGTCGCGAGCTGTCACACCTGCGCGAAGGCGGCGCCGGCAATTGCGCGAACGGATTCGAGCGCGGTCGCTACCTGCCGTTCGCGCTTTTCGATTTTGCGGCAGCGGCCGATGACGTCTTCGATCAGCGCCCAGGTCACATTCGACGGCTGGTAACGGTCGGGCGACGACTCGGCCACGTGGCGGCCGAGCGCGCCGAGGGCGGTGTGGAAGGGGAGAGGCGTGGCGGGCGCGCCCTGGGAAAGCTCGTCGATGTAGCGGGCCACGAGCAGGCCGACCGCGGACGACTCCACGTAGCCTTCCACGCCGGTGATCTGGCCGGCGAAGAAAATCTGGTCGTCCTTCTTCGTCTGGAACGTCGCGCGCAGATGCCGCGGTCCGTTGATGAACGTATTGCGATGCATCGAGCCGAAGCGCGCGAAGACCGCGTTCTCCAGACCGGGAATCATGCTGATGACGCGCTTCTGCTCGGGCACTTTCATCTTCGTCTGAAAGCCGACGATGTTGAAGTAATCGTCGGAGAGGTCTTCCTTGCGCAGTTGCACTACGGCGTGCGGACGCTCGCTGGTGACAGGATGTTCCAGTCCGACCGGCTTCATCGGCCCGAAACGCAGCGTATCGATGCCGCGCGAGGCAATCTCCTCGACCGGCAGACAACCTTCGAAGTGCGCGGCCTTTTCGAAATCGTGCGGCGCGAAGATTTCCGCGGACAGCAGCGCGGCCACGAACTCCTCGTACTGCTGTTGCGTCATCGGCGCGTTCAAATAGTCAGTCGCCGAGCCTTTGCCGTAGCGCGACTTCCAGTACAGCTTCGACATGTCCAGCGAGTCGGCGGCCAGGATCGGCGCGATGGCGTCGTAGAAGTACAGACCGTCGCGTCCGAGGAAGTCGTCAATCGCATGAAACAGGGGTTGCGACGTCAGCGGACCGGTGGCGACGACGAGGAAGTCGTAATCGCCGCGGTCGAGTGAGGTCGCTTCATCGCGATTCAGCGTGATGTTGGGCTGGTTCGCGATTTCAGAAGTCACCGACGCCGAGAAACGGTCGCGATCGACCGCGAAGGCATCGCCCGCCGGCACGCGGGCCTCCGTTCCGCAGCGGATGACGAGCGAGTCGAGCATCGCCATCTCCGCTTTCAGCAGGCCGACGGCGTTCGTAATCGCGGACGACCGGAAGGAATTCGAGCAGACCAGCTCCGCGAGATTCGACGTCTGATGTGCGGCGGTCGACTTCACCGGCCGCATTTCGAAGAGATCGACGTGGTGTCCGCGGCGCGCCAGGCCGAATGCGCATTCCGATCCGGCCAGGCCGGCGCCGATGATCTTGATTCGGGCCATTGTCGGCGCCAACGGTCAATTCGACGGTTCGTTCGAGGAGAAAACGGAGGCGCCGTCGCTGCGGATCTCGCCGAACTTCTGCTCGAAAAGGGAGATGTTCTGGGCCAGCGCCTCGAGCAGTTGCTTGGCATGCAGCGGCGTCATGATCACGCGGCTGTAGACCTTCACGTCCTGCCGGCCGGGAACGATGCGCCCGAGGTCGATCACGAACTCGCTCGGCGAATGAATGATGTTCGCGAAGTTGATGTACTCCCCCTGCGCGACGGCGTCGTCGAGGGTGATGCGGATCGTGGGTTGTACTTGCTCGTCCATGGCGCGACGATACCGCAGGCGTGAAGGTGAAATTCCCCGCCGTCAAACGCCGATTGCGGGCGTGGCCACGTCGCGGTATCGTTCGCCGTTATGGAAAAATTGAAACCGCGCTGGCTGTCGCTGGCCGCATTCGCGCTCATTCTCGCGTCCTCCTCGTTCGCCGCCAGTACCCCGGCGCGGAACTGGGGCCAGTGCCCGGCCGTCGCCATCCTTCAGACACCGGAGGTCGTCTACGCGTTAGGAGACACGCACGGCGACTACAGCAGGCTCGTGACGCTGCTCGCCAGCGCAAAGCTCATCGCGGGGACGCCGGCCTCTCCCGATCAGGCGGTCTGGAGCGGCGGGAAGTCCGTCCTCGTCGTCACCGGCGACATGATCGACAAGTGGAAACACTCCATGAGCGTGATCGCTTTGATGCGCGCGCTGGTCACGTCCGCGGCATCGCAGGGAGGCCAGGTCGTCATCTCGGTGGGCAATCACGAAGCGGAGTTTCTCGCGGACCCGCAAAGTTCCAAGACGGCCGAGTTTCAGAACGAGCTGACGGCCGCGTCGATCAAGCCGAAGGATGTGGCGGATGGAACTGATTCGCTGGGCATCGGACAGTTCCTTTTGTGTCTCCCCTTCGGCTCCCGCGTGAACGGCTGGTTTTTCGCCCACGCCGGAAGCACAAAGGGACGCACGCTGACGCAACTCATCTCCGATTTGCAAACAGGCTTCGACACCGACGGCTACAGTGCAACCGTGCTCCTCGGCAATAAGGGCCTGCTCGAAGCGCGCATGAACCCGCCCTGGTGGCAAAAGGACGGCGACACGCCAACCCAGAGCATCAGCAGACTTCTGAGTTACGCCGACGCCCTCGGCGTCCAGCACATCGTGTTCGGACATCAGCCGGGTACCTACGACTTCAACGATGGCTCGAAACGCACGAAAGGAACGATGTTCCAGAATTTCCACGGGCTCGTCTTCCTGATCGACATGGGCATGAGCAAAGGCGTCGACTACAGCAAGGGCGGACTCCTGCGCATTGAAGGCAGCGGCAGCAGTGCGACCGCCACTGAGTTACTTCCGGACGGAACGCAAAAGCAGTTGTGGCCATAGACGCGCCGACCAGTCCTTGCGATTGATGATGTTTGTATGATCGACGCGGTGACAAGCCGCCGCTGGTCGATCCTCCTCGCACTGCTGATCATCTTCACGTCGGCGCGCGTGGCGACGACGTATCGCGTTTTCAGCCAGACGATGGACGAGCCGTTTCACCTCGCTGCCGGCTATGACTTTCTCCTGACCGGCCGGCAACTGTCCGATCCGCAGCATCCTCCGTTAGCGAGAGTCTTGTTCGCGCTTCCGTTTTTGCGGACGCCGCCGCCGACGACGACGGATGCGATTTCCCGCGGCAACGCGCTTCTCCTTCGCGACGACCGATACACGCAGAACCTCGGCCGCGCGCGCATCGGCAATCTCGTTTTCCTGGTGATCGGGATTGCCGCCGTCGCACTGTGGGGGCGTGATCTGATCTCGCCCGCGGCCGGACTCATCGCCGCACTTCTCTTCGCTTCGACACCCGCGGTCCTCGCGCACGCCGGCCTGGCCACGACCGACATGGCCGTCGCCGCGATGCTGCCAGCGGCGCTCTACGCGCTGACGCGTTTCCTCGCGCAACCGTCGACGCCGCGCACGATCGTCCTCGGCATCGCGATCGCCCTCGGGATGCTTTCGAAGTATTCGTTCCTCGTCTACTTTCCGATCGCCGCGCTCATTCTGATCCTCGTCCGGCGTCGGTTTCCGTTCCTGAAGCTGATGATCGCCTGCGTGATCGCCGCATTGCTGGTCTGGGCGACGTTCCGCTTCAGCTTTTCAACGTTGCAGGCGGCCGATCCGCGCGCGGCCAAAATGTGCGCGGAAGCTTTTCACGCGCCGTGGCTCGCCACGCACATCCGTCTTCCGGCGCCCGACTACATCAACGGATTTATCGAGGTTGAACTTCACAATCGACACGGTCATCGCGCCTTCCTTTTCGGACAGATGAAAGACGGCCGCGGCTGGTGGTACTACTTCCCGGTCGCGCTTTTCTTCAAGACGCCGATTCCGCTCCTCCTACTCGCCGCGGCCGGCATCGCGATGCTCATCACGCGCGGAAAGCTCGACATCCCTCTGATTGCGATCGGAATCCTCGGCATCGCGATGACGAGCCACATCAACATCGGCATCCGCCACCTGCTGCCGATTTACGCGCCGCTCGCGATCGCCGCCGCATTTGCCGTCATCGAATTGCGCCGGTTCCGAGCCGTTTCGGTCGCGCTCATCGCCTGGCTCATCATCGGAATCGGCATCGCCCATCCCGACTACCTCCCCTGGTTCAACGCCTTCGCCGGATCGCATCCGGAACAAATCCTGAACGACAGCAACCTCGATTGGGGCCAGGACGTGCTCCGCCTCGTCCGGATCTCACGAACGCTGAAGATCGATCATCTGACCACGTCCCTCGCCACCACCGCCGACCTCGATCGCATCGGCCTGCCGCCGCACATGACCCTCGAAGCGATGGCCGAAGTCCACGGCTACCTCGCCATCAGCGAGATGATGCTCGCGCAGGGAAACGCCTACAGTCCCGCCGTCCACGACTGGCTGACTCGGCTCCTCGGCAATAAACCATACCGGCAGGTGGGGAAGTCGATACGGCTGTACACGTTGCCGTAAAAACGAACACTGAAGTTCAGGCCGAACGGCGCCGTCCGGAGCTCATCGATCGGACGACGGCATGGCGATCTGTTCCAGCCCTTTGACGGTGAAGTCGAATCTCTCCGTCGTCGTCCAGTACGTAGGCCACCAATGCCGCTCGACGAAAAGGACCGTGATCGACGCGAGCTTGTCGGAGCGGGGATAGCTTCGCTTCGCCCACAGCGCGACCTCATGAGCTGCGTACAGCCGCTCCGCACCCGGCAATCGTCCCGCGTTCGAAGCCACGAGCGAGAGCACGAGCCGGTTGTCTTCGATGGTGGCGCCGGCGTCGGCCGCCTTGAAGAACGCTTCCGCATCCGTCGCCAGTTTGTGCAGCGCTACCGATTCCTCCTCGGATTGCTGCGAGCAACTCGCGGCAACGATCGCGATGAGGATGGCGATCGCCAGATAGCGGATTCTCATGGCAGGTCGCGTCCTTCTCCCTGATCGAGTACGAGGAACGGCGGATTGCCGTTTTCGGCGAGGGCCCTCTCAGCCAGCGCGAGGTGCAGGTCGTGCACCGGATCGCCCTCGCCGTCATCTCCCAGGGCGAACGTGCCGAAATGCACGGCCACGCTCGTGCGCGCGCCGAGGGCGAAATGCGCGTCGACAGCCTGCGCGGGATCGATGTGCGCCGGCTGCATGAACCAGCGCGGCATGTACGACCCGATCGGCAACAGCGCCGCCCGGATCGGCGCGAAGCGGCGTCCGATCTCCGCGAAGTGATTACCCCATCCGGTATCGCCGGCGAAGTAAATGTGCCCCGATTTTCCGCTGACGACGAAGCCGCTCCAGAGATTGAGATTGCGATCGCTCAGCGCGCGCGCCGAAAAGTGCCGCGCCGGGACGACGGTCGTCTCGATGCCGTTCGCGTGTTTCATCGACTCCCACCAATCGAGATCGATGGCGCCGCCGATGCCGTGCCGCCGCAACAGCGCAGCATTGCCGAGCGGAGTGACGATCGGCGCGTCGATCTTCCGCAACGTCGCCACGTCCATATGGTCGTAGTGATTGTGGCTGACGAGCACCAGATCGATCGACGGCAGATCGTCGAACCGAATCCCCGGCCGACGATGCCGCCGCGGTCCGGCGAACGAAACCGGCGAAACCCGCTCCGACCACACCGGATCGGTGAGGATGTTGACGCCATCCATCTGAATGAGCGTCGTGGAGTGATTGATGAAGGTGACGCGCAGCCGCCCGCCATCAACAAGCTCGGGCGGCTTTGGACCGTACGCCGCTTCCGGATGGTCCGGCCACGCCCCCCGCTCCCTCGTGGCCATCCACTTCAGAAACGATCCCTCGGTCTGCCACCCGCGCTCGTGATTGCGAAACCGCTCACCATCAAAATGATCGGATGGCGCGCCGCGCCACCGCGGCGCCGCGAAGAAGAACTTCTCGATCGCCGCCGCAGCGAACGCTGCTCCAACCGCCACCACCGCCGATTTCACCGTCCGCCGCATCCGCCGTATTGCAGCACAAATGCTGCCGGCCTTCGGCCGACAGACTAATGCGGTGCGAACTCGTCCAGCTTGCGAAGGCGCAGAGTGGGGTCGGAACCGAACGCCTGACGCAACCAGCCGAGGTGGCCGGCGCCGAAGATGACCAGGATGCGGTCGTCGGGCGACGTCACGAGCTTCGTGACGTTGTTGAAGATGTGCAGATTGCGGCGGTACCACTCCGTCAGCAGGTCGGGCCCGGCGTAGTCGCCCGGCTCGCCGTAGTGCGCCTCGAGATAGTAGAAGCCGACGTCCTGCGCCACCTTGGCGTCGTCGTTCATGTACAGCAGCGTCTGAAGAACGGTGTGACCATTCAGATACGCGCCCTGCGCCTTCACCATCTCGCCGATTCTGGCCATATGCTCATCGAGCTTCGCGGACTGGCCGGACGCCTTGGCGAAGTTGACGACGCGCTGAAACGGGAAATCGCCGTCCGCATCGACAGCGTAGATGACCGTGTGTCCCATTTCCTTCGCCAGCCGAAGTCCGATCTGGTCGGTCTCGTTGGCGGTGAGCACGTACTTGCCGGCAAGGTATTGCGCGTACCGTTCGTTCAGTTTTTTCTGCGAATCGTTTTCGAGCGCGATCTTCGTCGGCTTGAATTTCGCCAGCACCGCCGCCACTTCAGCGACTTCCGCCTGCCGCTTCGGTGCGATGACGTCGTCCGCATTCATGTTGAAGAGGTCGTGCCCCGGATTGGCCATGTGGTAGAGGCCGAGCACCAGCACTTCCGCGCGCGCTCCGTCCGGCGCCGCGCTCTGCGCCTGAGCCGAAATTGCCGCGACTACGAGAAGAGTGAGGATCACCGTTCGCATGCGCAACCTCCTGAGATCGTTAAACGACACACCGCGGCGAAGGTTAGCCGAACCTTGCGCGAACGGTCATCGAAGCGTTCCCGCCGCTTTGTAAACTTCCGATCCGCATGAACCGTTGGCACCTTCTCATCGTCATCATGTCGCTTACCACGGCAGACGCGTTGGCGGACATGTGTAGCGGCTGGGCTGGCGTCGGCGTCCCGGTGCGTTACGCGGCGTCGGCGGACAGAATCGTGCTTGTTCGCGACCTCGATGGCGACGGCCTCCCCGAAATCATCGTCTCCGGCAATCACGTCGACGAATTTGGAACGCTGTCGATCTTCTCGAATCGCGGCCACGGAACGTTTGCCGCGGAACGGCTGGTCTCGCGCGGCTTCGGCGAGGAGTTGCGGGTCATCGCGGACCTCAATCACGACGGCATCCCCGACCTTCTGACGTCTGACTACTGGTCCAACGGCATCGTCGTCTCCCTCGGCCGAGGCGCTCTCGACTTCGACGCAGGCACCCGCTACGGCACTGCGACGCACGGGGGGCCGTCGCTCATCATCGACTACGATCACGATGGAACGCCGGACGTCATCAGCTTCTCTTTCGGTTCCGGCAATCCCGTTCGCGCGCACCTTTTCCGCGGCCGCGGCGACGGCACTCTCGGAACGAAGACGACCTTCGACACGCAACTGGCGAACGCGGATTGGCCCTCGCCGCGCACGATCAATGGCGCGCTCGAAATCCTCGTCAACGAGCGCTCCGGCCATCTCGGAATCGTCCGTTACGCGAACGGTGCCGTGACGGCGTCCACGGTCCCAGCCGGTCCTGGCGTCGCCGATCTGAGCAGCACGTTCGCCGATCTGAACGGCGACGGAATCGCCGATATCGTCGACACCGATCTGATCGACTCCACGCAAGAGCCGGTCTTCATCACGCTCGGGAATGCCGACGGCACCTTCGGCGTGCGAACGCAGCTCGCGCACCCGCGGACGGTGAGTTTTCCCAACCAGGTACGCGTGAAGGACCTCGACGGCGACGGGCGGCCCGACCTCGTCGTCAGTGATTTTCAGTCCCGTACGCTTCACGTTTTCCGCGGCACTGGCACCGGCGATTTCAAGGAAGGCATCGCCGTCGACGCCGGCAGCGAGGTCAACTCCTTCGACATCGCCGACGTGACTGGCGACGGTTACCCCGACATCGTGACTGCCAACGACGATCACACGGTGTCGGTACTGATGAACCGTGGCCCGTGTCCGCCATCGCGCCGCCGTGCGGCCAGGCATTGAACGCGGCGGTTGGCGGTACACTCGCGATCGATCCGCAGCCATTTTCATGAGTGAATCCGTGATCGTCCTCTCCGGGCTGACGCGCCGCTTCGGCGCCAAAACGGCGCTCGATTCGGTGACGCTGTCCTTTCCGCGCGGCGCGGTCTATGGGCTCGTCGGGGCAAATGGAGCGGGCAAAACGACGCTGATCAAACACATTCTCGGCCTGCTCCGCGCGCAGGAAGGCTCGGTACGCGTCTTCGGCCACGACCCCGTCGCCGATCCGGTTGGCGTGCTGTCGCGCATCGGCTATCTCTCCGAAGAGAACGACATTCCGGGGTGGATGCGCGTCGAAGAGCTCATTCGTTACTCGCGCGCGTTCTATCCGGCCTGGGACGACGCGTATGCCGAGGAGCTGCGGAAGATGTTCGCGCTCGATCCGATGGCGAAGGTGAAGAGTCTTTCCAAGGGACAGCGAGCGCGCGCGGGACTGCTGATCGCGCTTGCCCATCGTCCGGAATTGCTGCTGCTGGATGAGCCCTCCTCAGGTCTCGATCCGATCGTCCGGCGCGACATTCTCGGCGCCGTGATTCGCAGCGTCGCCGAAGAGGGGCGGACGGTGCTCTTCTCGTCGCACCTGTTGGAGGAAGTCGAACAGGTCGCCGATCACGTCACGATCATCACCGGCGGCAGGATCGTGGTGAGCGCGCCGCTGAACGAGATCAAAGAGTCGCATCGCGCCGGCGAACGGCTGCCGACGCTCGATGAGATCTTCATCGCGCACGCCGCGGTCACGGCTCCCGAGGTGTAACCGATGCGATCTGCCGCCGCCGCAATCGCGTGGGAGTTCCGGCGGCGTCATCGCTGGGGATTGTGGGCAATGACCGCCTACCCGCTGGCGATGGCGATCCTCAGGATGTTCCTGTACGCGTCGGGGCGAAAGGTCCACATTGATGATGAGATGGATTTCGCGCTCGCGGTGGCCATCCCTCTCACGGCGACCTTTCTTTATTTCGTTGCGGTGTTCAGCTTCGGGCTTTCGGGCGACCTGTCGGCGCGCCGATCGATGTATCCGTCGCGCATGTTCACCTTGCCGGTAACGAACAGCGCTCTCGCGGCGTGGCCGATGCTGTATGGCTCCGCCGCGATGATCATCCTCTGGGCGGTGACAAGGCCGCTCGCGTTGTGGCCATCCGGCCGCGACGTGCCGATGATCTGGCCCGCGCTGCTGGCGGCATCGCTCCTGGCGTGGACGCAGGCTCTGACGTGGATGCCGTATGCGCTGCCTGGTTTGCGGGTGGTCATCACAGTCCTGTGGCTCGCTGCGATCGATGGCATCGTTCTCCTTGCGCTCAATTTCAAAGCGGGCGAGCTGGTGATGCTGGCCATCCTCGCGCCGCACGTTCCACTCGCGTACGTCACCGCCTGTTTCTCCATCGCACGCGCTCGGCGCGGCGACGAAACCGATTGGCAGCCACACTTCGCTCGACTCGCGCGCATCGCGCTTCCTCGGCGGCACGAGCCTTTTCGTTCGGCTGCCCGCGCACAGACGTGGCTGGAGTGGCGGGAGCATGGCCGCTCCCTGCCGGCGCTCGCAGGCATCGTGCTTCCCTTCGAGCTGGCGTTGCTTTTTGTCTTCCGAGAGACGCCGTCGCTCGTTTACGAAATGGTGATCGCTGCGCTGCTCATGCCGCCGTTCCTGGCCACCTTCGCCGCGGCGACGGTCAGCGGCGCCAACATGACGAAGTTCACCGCTACCCGCCCGCTTACCAGCGCAGCTCTGATCGCCGCCAAACTCAAGGTGACGATCTTGAGCACGCTGGTGACGTGGCTTCTGGTGCTTGTAGCGATTCCGTCCGCGTTGAAACTATCGGGCACGTTGCCCCTCATCATCGAACGTACGCGCCGGTTCGTGGAAGTGGTCGGCCCTTCGCACGCGGCTGTCGTCGTCCTGCTCGTATCCGTGGCGCTGCTCGCAGCAACGTGGAAGCAGCTCGTGCAGAGTTTGTACATCGGAATGAGCGGCCGCGAATGGCTCGTCAAGGGGAGCGTGTTTCTGGCGCTGTTGGTTCTCGCCGTGATCGTGCCGGCGGCCCACTGGATGATAACGAACAAACGATTGATTGCATGGCTGTGGAATGCCGGCGGCTGGATTCTGGCCCTCCTCGTCTGCGTCAAACTCGCTGCCGCCGCGTCGATCGCCAAGCGGCTCTCTGACCGGCAGCTGCTCAACGACCGTGCTCTAGTTCTCGGCGCGCTGATTTGGTCCGCGACCGTCTTTATTGTTTACGCCCTGCTGGCGTGGACGCTGCCCGAGGTCGTGATCCGGCGCTATGTTCTTGCGTTGATCGCAATCGTCGCCGTTCCCCTGGCGCGACTCTCGGCTGCCCCGCTCGCCCTCGCCTGGAACCGTCACCGATGATCACGCGACGCCACTCAGTCCTCGCCACGGTTCTGATCGCAATCACATTGCCGGCAGTCTTCGCGCTCGGCGAGGCGGTCAACTTTTATCTCCACAATCGCGCGAACGGCTCGATCGTCTCGTCCGGCCGAAAACGGGAGTACGAGCTTTACGTGCCGCCCAGCTACGACCGTACCAAAGCGACGCCGCTCGTCATCAGCATGCACGGCGCGGGCGGATGGCCGGTCCAGCAGATGAACATGACCAGGTGGAACCGGCTCGCCGAAAGCGAACGCTTCATCGTTGTCTACCCGTCGGCCGCAGGCGATGGAGGTCCGCCGGTCTGGCACGTGGCGGATGAACCCGAGCTGGTGAACGACACGCGCTTCATCGCGGATCTGATCGGCAAACTTCAGGCGTCCTACAACATCGACGCGAAACGAATCTACGCGAACGGTTTTTCGAACGGCGGCGGCATGGCCTTCGTGCTTTCGTGCACGCTGTCCGATCGCATCGCAGCGGTCGGGATGGTGGGCGCGGCCCAGACACTCCGATGGAACTGGTGCACCGATCGCCCGCCGGTTCCGGCGATTCTGATTCATGGAACGGCGGATTCATTCGCGCCGTACAACGGCGGCACCTCGCCGATCGCGCCCGACGCCGTGCGCTTTCCGAACGTCGATACGTGGACCGCGAACTGGGCTCGCCGGAATCGGTGCGCACCGACGCCGATCGAATCGGCATTCGCTTCGGGCGTCACGCGCCGCGAATACACCGATTGCGCCGCCGGCTCGTCGGTGGTTCTTTACCGCGTCGACGGAGCAGGTCACCAGTGGTTCGGCGGCGAGCCGTTCCCGCAATGGTTCGTAGGGCCGTCGAGCAACAGCGTCGATGCCACCGGCGAATTGTGGGCATTCTTCCGCGCGCATACGTTGCAACAACCGAAGTAGCGCTCGTGGCCGTAGCGACCGTCGCCATCGTCGTCGATGACAGCGTGGTCTACTGTGTTGTTGTCGTCGGCGGCGGAGACGTCTCCGGGGGTGAACTGTCGGTTGCCGGCGGCGCAGCCGTATCGGCCGGCGGCACCTCCGGCGTAGCCGTGTCCGTCGGCGGCGTCTGTTGCAACGCAGTGTCGGTCGTCTCGGTCGTCGCCGTCGTTTCGGTCGTCGGCGCGGCAGGCGCCGGCTTCTTCTCCGTCAGCACTTCCTTCTCGAAGAGATATCCCCAACGCCGCATCCGCGACATGACCATGCGCTGCCGAAAGCGCAAACGCTTGTTTGGCGCGGCGGGATTCATCAGGCGCGGATTGGGAAGGCATCCTGCCAGCAGCGCCGCCTGCGAGGGCGAGAGTCCGGCCGCCGAGGTGTGGAAGTAGTAGCGCGCGGCAGCCTCGGCGCCGTAGACGCGCTCACCCATCTCGACGACATTCAGATACAGCTCGAGGATGCGCTTTTTCGAAAGATGATTCTCCAGCGAGCGCGCGAGGAAGTACTCCTTCACCTTGCGCAGCGGATTGCGCGACGGCGAGAGGTAGAGGTTCTTGGCCAGTTGCTGCGTGATGGTTGAGCCGCCGTGCGTGATCTTTTTCCGTTCCCAATCTTTGCGGATCGCTTCCTGCAGCGCGTCGACGTCGACGCCGCCGTGCTCGTAAAACGTGTCGTCCTCGGCCACGAGCACGCCGCGCCGGAGATACGGCGAGATTCGCGCGTACGGCACCCACCGATAGTCGATCGCGTCGCTCTTCCCCGCCGCGCGCAACTCGGCCTTCCGCTGCTCCATGAACGCCGTCGTCGTTGGCGTCGTCGTCGCCAGCGCGCTGACGTCAGGAAAGGTGATCCACTCAAAGCCAACGACGAGAATGATGGCCACGAGGATGATGAGCAGGATGCGGCGGAACACGAATTCGCAGTCTAGCAATTGTCATCCGCAGCCGCCGGAGGCGTCGTAGGTAGCGCGCCGTTGATCTTTTCAACTGTGCCAAGCCTCACCAGCACAGACAAGAGTGTCTGTGCCATGCCACATTGACGCTGCCATACTTGCGGGACTGCTGCTACAGGCGCGAGCGAGTGTGGCACAGACACTCTTGTCTGTGCTTTGGCCAGATGCAGCGCCTGATATCGCTAGCCCCGCCCCGGGGGTGAGTAACATGGTGTCATGAACGCTGTCATCGTCCTCACCACCGTCACCGCGGATTTCGACGCGCGTCCGCTCGCACACGAGCTCGTGGAGCAGCGGCTCGCTGCATGCGTCGACATCATCGCCGGCGTCACGTCGATCTATCGCTGGAAGGAGACGATCACGGAAGACGGCGAACAGATCCTGATCATCAAGACGGTCGACGACAACCTTCACGATCTCCGCGAAGCGCTCTTCGCGCGCCATCCGTACGAGGTGCCGGAGTTCGTCGTGTTGCCAATCGCGTCGATGTCAGACGCGTACGGCGGCTGGCTTCTGGAATCGGCGTCGCGCTGAGGGGAAGATCGCCGCGACGATCAGCGCGCCGAGTGTCGTGAACGAGATGTTGCGACCGCGGGTGAATGACTCCGGCAGGTATTGCAGCTTCACGGTGTGCCGCCCCTTCGGAACGAAGACGCCGACAAACGCGTGGTTCGCGTAGCGCGTCTGCACGCGGCGTCCGTCGATGTACGCGCGCCACCCTTTCCATGCGGACTGCGACGCAACGACCCATCCGTCGTTCTCCATCACTGCATCGATTAAGAGACCGAAACCATCCTTGTGCAGCGTCAGCGTGCCGGGCCCGTTGGCGATCTCGTGCGGTTGCAACTCGGGCACTTCGATCCAGGCCACGTCCGAAAAATCTTTCGCGGCCGTCATCGCCTTCACGATCGGACCGCCGCTGCGTTCGTACCGGATGTGACGCGGCACGAAGGCGCGCGGCAGGACGTGTGTGTTTTCGAACAGCTTCGCGCTGCGGTCTTTCATCAATTCGCGCCACCCCTCGGTCACCTTCACCGGCAGCGGCACGATCGCGTACTTGACGTTGAGGAACGAGAGAAAGGGCGGCTGCAAATCGCCGATGGCGTTGAACGAAACCGGCTGCGGAATCGACCAGACCGGATAGGTGTCGGCAAGGCGCGCGAACGTCATCGCTTCGTAGCCGCGCGGATCTTCGAGCTGATAGATCGCGGCGGAGTCGGGGATCAAAACGAAATGCTCGCCGGCCACGCGGAACGGCTCGTTGCTATCCCGCGGAATCGCGCGAATGAGCGGAATCTTGGGATAGAAAACGTGCGCCGGCAGCGATGGATAAATCGATCCATCGACGACGATGCGTTGGGCAAGTATCGCGACCAGAACGACAGGTAGCGCAATGCGAAGCGGCGTCCGCGCAAAGAGCAAAATCGCGACGATTACCAGCGGCAGCAACTCGGCAACGGCAACGATGCGGATGACATTCGGATCGACGCCAACTTTGATCTCGTGCGCCCACGCTGCGTACGTGCCGAGGGCGAGCGCGAGCGCGACGACGGCGGCGATGAGTGCGGCGCGTTTTCGTCCGGCTGCAGCGATCGCGTCGATCGTCAGCCCCGCCAGAATCGACAACGCGCACGACGCTGCATACGCCAGCCGCTCGTTCAGCGCCATGTTGAATAGCGGCAGCTTGTGCAGAACATTGCTTATCGGTGGTGCGTCAAATCCTGCACAGAGGCAAACGAGCGTGAGGCCGAAGAAGAACCACGTCTCTTTCCGCCGCCGCGCCACGAACGCCGCCGCGATCGCCAGTGACAGCACGATGCTCCCGGTCCGCGCCGTTTGCGGATCGAATTCCGAGGTGAATGAATCGCGCCACGGCTGACCGCCCCAGAACGGGAGGACGGTGTTCGCCGCGCGGCGCTGAATCAGCTCCGGCATCCAGGGCCACGGCATCGCGCGGAACCCAAGCCGCGTGTGCAGCTCGAGCGTCTGTTGCGACGCCTCGAGAAATGGCAGGAGGAAGATCGACGTCAGCAGCAATGCGACGACACCGGAGGCGCACGCGATCGCGATCACGCGCCCGATTCGTTTTCGCGTCATCGCGATTTCGAAGATGCCGTACGCCGCGCCGACCGCGGTCACATGCAGCAACGACTCCGGATGGCCGGCCAGGATCAGCAGCGTCAGCGCGATGAGCAAAATTACGCCGCTGCGGATGCTCGCCTCGCGCACGACGAATCGCACTGCAAAGAAGATCAGCGGCAGATACACCCACGATCGAGCCAGCGGCCAACCGACGAAGAACGCCACGTTGCCGCTGAACATCCAGCCCGCCGCCGTGACCAATGACGCGAGCTCGCTGCATCCGAGCAGGCGCATGAAGACGAATGCGCCGAATCCGGCCAGGAAAAACGTCATCGCGGCGGCGAAGGTCAGACTCGGCGGCAACGGAATGAGCATGCCGAGGAGGTTGAACGGATCGTAGGGGGCAGATTGGGCGGCGCCGGCCAGGATGTCGCCGCAGAGCATGAAGGGATTCAGCAGCGGCCACTCGCCATTCGCGAACGCCGTGCGCACCGCGCTGCGCCACGGGATGATCTGGCAGTAGAGATCCGAAAGTGTCCCGTTGTGCACTTTCGGTACTCCGAACTCCGCCGCGTACGCGTTGAGCGGCTCCGACATGAACGGCAAATCGATCGGCGCGTAGACCTTGCCGGTCAGTAGCGCCCGCCCCGTAAAGCAAAGAGGGAGAAGGACCAGCACGATCGCCGCCGTGCGCGACATCGGCTGCACGAACCTGCGCCAGCAGGCGATCAGCGCGATCGTCGTGGCGAGATAAAGAAGGAGTGCAGCCAAGCCGCGGAGCTATACGCGAAGGCTCCCGGAGCGTCAAGTTTTCTACCGCTCGTAGCGTGGGAAGAGCGGTTGCGGCGATGGAGTTAGAGTCCTCCTAAACCATGGACTCCATCGTCATCCGCGGTGCCCGCGAGCACAACCTCAAAAACATCGACGTCGTCGTTCCCCGCAACAAATTCGTAGTCATCACCGGCGTGTCCGGATCGGGCAAATCGTCGCTCGCGTTCGATACGATTTTCGCCGAGGGCCAGCGGCGGTATGTCGAGTCGTTGTCGGCGTACGCGCGGCAGTTTCTCGAGCAGATGGAGAAGCCGGACGTCGACTCCATCGAAGGACTTTCGCCCGCGATTTCGATCGAGCAACGGACGACGTCGCGCAATCCGCGCTCGACGGTCGGCACCGTCACCGAAATCTACGACTACCTCCGCCTCCTCTATGCCTCGGTCGGCGTGCCGCACTGCACGAACTGCGGCCAGGAGATCCGGCCCCAGACGATTCAGCAGATGGTCGATCGCCTGCAGATGCTGCCCGCGGGAACGAAGTTCACCATCCTCGCGCCGTACATCCGCGGCAAGAAAGGCGAGTACCGCAAACAGATGATGCAGATGGTGAAGGAGGGATTCACGCACGGCATCGTCGACGGCAAGGAAGTCGAGCTTTCCGATCCTCCGGCGCTGGACAAACAGAAGAAGCACACCATCGACGTGCGCATCGACCGCCTCATCGTCAAGGACGGCATCCAGCAGCGCCTGGCCGATTCGCTGGAGACGGCCACGCGCGTCTCGAAGGGACTCGTCAAGATCCTCTACCAGGAAGGCAACCGCGAGGAGCTGATGTCGCAGTCGTACTCCTGCCCCGACTGCGGCGTTTCGATCGGCGAGATCACGCCGCGCCTTTTCTCCTTCAACTCCCCCTACGGCGCCTGCCCGCGCTGCTCCGGCCTCGGCGTTCTGCTTGAAGTCGACGAGAAAAAGATCATCCCCGACTGGACCAAGTCCGTCGCCGACGGCGCGATCGCGATCTGGAAAGAGGGCGCCGAGAACTGGCGCCTTCGTCAGATTCACACGCTCGCCAAGCACTTCAAATTCAAAATCGAAACGCCGTGGCACGCACTGTCCGAAAAGGCGCGCCACGTCATCCTTAATGGCTCCGACGAGAAGATCAAATTCCAGTTCAGCGGTTCGGAGAGCACGTACTCGTACAACGGTACGTACGAAGGCCTCGTGCCGATGCTGACGCGGCGCTACAAGGAATCGGACAACGACGACATCCGCGAAGAGATCGAGCGCTTCATGACGCCGATGAAGTGCCCCGATTGCAAGGGACGCCGTCTGAAGCCGGAAGCGCTCGCCGTCACCGTGTCGGGCCAACCGATCGATAAGGTCGTCGCGCTGCAACTCAAAAACGCGGACCAGTTTTTCAAGACGATCGAGTTGACGCCGCGCGAGGAACAGATCGCCGGCAAGATCCTAAAAGAAGTCCGCGACCGCCTCGGCTTCCTCTGCTCCGTCGGCGTCGGCTACCTGATGCTCGATCGCAGCGCGGCTACGCTCTCCGGCGGTGAAGGGCAGCGCATCCGTCTGGCCACGCAGATCGGCTCGAAGCTCATGGGCGTTCTCTACGTGCTCGACGAGCCGTCGATCGGCTTGCACCAGCGCGACAACCGCAAGCTGATCGACTCCCTCGTCGAACTTCGCGACCTCGGCAACACGGTCATCGTCGTCGAGCACGACGAGGAGACGATCGAAACCGCCGACCACATCATCGACCTCGGCCCGCGCGCCGGCGTGCACGGCGGCGAGGTCGTGGCCGAAGGGACCCTTGCGCAGATCATGACCTTCCCGTCGTCGCTGACGGCGAAATACCTGCGCGGCGAAGCATCGATCGCGATCCCGAATCGCCGGCCGATCGGTGAGAACAAGCTGGTCATCCGCGGCGCGCGGCAGAACAACCTCAAGAACCTCGACGTCACCATTCCGCTCGGCGTCTTCATCGCCGTCACCGGCGTGAGCGGCTCGGGCAAATCGACGCTGGTCAACGACATCCTGCACAAGGCGTTGTCGCGCCATTTCTTCGACGCGCACGACACGCCCGGAGAGCACGATCGCATCGACGGACTCGAACACATCGACAAAGTCATCGACATCGATCAATCGCCGATCGGCCGCACGCCGCGCTCGAACCCTGCGACGTACACGCAGCTCTTCGCCGAGATCCGCAACCTCATGGCGCAGACACCCGAGGCGCGCATGCGCGGCTATGGGCCGGGGCGGTTCTCATTCAACGTGAAGGGCGGCCGCTGCGAGGCGTGCAAGGGCGACGGCCAGATCAAGATCGAGATGCACTTTCTGCCGGACATCTACGTCACCTGCGACGTCTGCGGCGGCAAGCGCTACAACCGCGAAACGCTCCAGGTCACGTACAAAGGGTCGTCGATTGCCGAGATCCTGGCGATGACGGTCGAGCAGGGTCTCGAGACGTTCCGCAACATCCCGCGCATCGCCAACATCCTGCGCACGCTCGACGAAGTCGGCCTCGGCTACATCAAGCTCGGCCAGTCATCAACGACGCTCTCCGGCGGCGAAGCGCAGCGCGTCAAACTGGCAAAGGAACTCGCCAAACGCGCCACCGGCCGCACGCTCTACATCCTCGACGAGCCGACCACCGGACTGCATTTCGACGACGTCGCCAAACTCCTCCACCTGATGCACGGCCTCGTCGACCGCGGCAATACGGTCGTGGTGATCGAACACAACCTCGACGTCATCAAGACCGCCGATCACGTCATCGACCTCGGCCCCGAAGGCGGTGACGGCGGCGGCTACATCATCGCGACGGGCACGCCGGAGGAGGTCGCCGAAATGCCGGATACGCCGACCGGCGAGTATTTGAAGAAGATGCTCGCTAAGCAGGGCGCTGATCCGCAGATGACGCAGATGAGACGCAGATAAGACCGTCTTTGCCACGCGGGCATCGTTCTCGCTTTTGGCTCAGCACGCCATGGCTGATGACGCACCGGTACGGCGGCCGATCCTCGGGATTCTGTCGATCGTGCTGCTCTTTATTCTTTACCGCGTGTTCGCGGTTTACACCGTCCGTTCGGGGGAGTGCAAGCCGAAGCCGGTCGATCCGTCTGTCCGCATCCTGACGCGCGATGAGGCGGGGCGGGTTGTGTCGTTTCCGGAGCGTGTTGGCTATCCGAAGCAGCAGCGGCCGCTCATCGTGATGACGTACAACATCGAAGGGCACGATGAGTTGTACGACGGCGACCACGCCGCGAAGATTGCCGCGACCATCAATCAGTTCAAGCCGGACATCGTCGGATTGCAGGAAGTGCACGACCACACGTGGCAGGTGCGCTTTCGAAATCAGTACGAGGAAATCCGGCGGCTCACGAAAATGAACGGCTATTACGGCCGCAGCTATCGCAGTCTCGGCGGCGACTTCGGTAACGCCATCCTCACGCGCGGGCAGGTCGTTTCCGCGGTCGTGCATCCGCTGCCGAGCATCGGCGAGCCGCGCAGCGTGCTCGAGGCGGTCGTGCTCATCGACGGCGCCACGCTCAACGTCTATGTCGCGCATCTCACGGCGTGGTCGACTCTCAACTCGAAAAGCCGAGGAGTGCAGTTGGAGTGTCTGGCCAAGCATGTGCGGACCAGCCGTTATCCGTACCTGCTGCTGGGCGATTTCAACGCGCCGCCGGAATCCGCGGAAGTCGACAAGTTCGAGAAGGAAGACGCAGCGCAGTTGTGCGGCGCCGACATCAAGATCACGCATCCGACGCTCGGCGAGCGGATCGACTACATCTTCGCCGACTGGGGCTGGCGCGTGTGGGAATCGCACGCCATCGCCACCGGCTCGTCCGACCACTATCCGGTCATCGCTCAACTCTACTGGAGCCGCAATTGACGAAACAGACGAAGTCGAAGTGGATCGAAAAACGGGGCAACTCCCATTTCATTCGTGTACCGCTCGTTCTATTCATCGCGATGATCGTCGTCGTGATCGGACTGACCATCATGCTCTGGTCGGCCGAGCGCGGTGAAAATCCCCAACTCAACGTCAAGAACGCCGGCGAGTTTTCGACGCTCCTGCCGTCGATCGTCGGCCTGACGCAGTCGAGTATGGATCCCGGCAACAAGATCCAGCTCCTCGAAAACGGCGATCAGTTTTTCCCGCTCCTGCTGCGCGACATCGCCGCGGCGAAGGAAAGCGTTCACGTCGAGTCGTACATCTGGTGGAAGGGCGACATCTGCAACCAGCTTGCGCACGCGCTAGCGGACAAGGCGAAGCAGGGCGTAGAGGTACGGCTCATGGTCGATGCGTCCGGCGGCCACAAGATGGACAAAGAGCTGCGAAAGCTGATGCTCGACTCCGGCGTGAAGCTGGTCCGCTTCCACCGCATCTCCCTCGCCAACCTCGGCCGACTCAACAATCGCGACCATCGCAAGGAAGCCATCATCGACGGCCGCATCGGGTACATCGGC
>DATART010000344.1:0-18768 GCA_036264035.1 Thermoanaerobaculia bacterium
CGAGATCAACATCGCCGAGTACAACCTCGCCCGCGAGACCAGCGGCGGCAAAGCGTTGGCGATTGTTACCATCGACTCCCCGCTCGATACCGATACGATGAACGCACTCCGGTTTTTCAAGGCGATCGAAGAGGTGAAGCAGGTGAGATTGTGATGCGTGGTGTGTCGTTCCTCCTGATCGGATGTCTGCTCACTTCGTGCGCCACCGTCACCCGCGGACGAGACGAAACCATCACCGTCGAGTCGAATCCCTCCGGCGCGAACGCAACGATCGATTGCGCAAACAACGTCTCCGCGAGCGGCACCACGCCGGCGCGCCTCACCATTCCGCGCAAGGCGGAAGCCTGCCGCGTCGAGGTTGAAAAGAGCGGCATGCAGAAGCAGGAGATTCAGCTTCAGCGCGGGATCAACGGCAGCTACTGGATGAATTTCATCTATGCCGCCGGAATCCCCATCGGCGGGATTTTTGCGCTCGGCGGAAAGAATGACGCGCAGGGAGCGGCCGGCGCCGTCATCGCGGTCGGCTCGATCGTCGCCGGCATCACCGGTTTCTTCGTCGATCGGGCGACCGGCGCGATGTACGACCACAATCCGAACGTCATCAAAGTCACACTCCAACCGGCGCGGTGACTTTAGAATCCGTCGCGATGCAGTACCGCGAGCTCGGAAAAACAGGGATCAAGGTCAGCGCGATCGGCTTCGGCGCGTGGGCCATCGGCGGTCCGTCCGAAGCCTCGGGTGCGCCGCTCGGCTGGGGACGTACGACCGACGAAGACTCACTCGCCTCCATCCGCCGCGCCCGCGACCTCGGCGTGAACTTCTTCGACACCGCCGACAGCTATGGCTTCGGCCGCAGCGAGTCGCTCCTCGGCATCGTGCTCTCGCGCAAACGGCAGGACGTCATCATCGGCACGAAGGTCGGTGTGGTGCGCACGTCGAGCGGCGAGCTGAAGAAGGATTTCTCCAGGCAGCACATCTACGTCGCCGTCGACGGCTCGCTCAAACGCCTGCGCACCGACTACATCGACGTCTACCAGGTTCACAATCCGACCATCGACGACCTTCGCCGCGAAGAGATTCAGGACGCGATGGAGCGCCTGCAGGACGCCGGCAAAATCCGCTTCTGGGGCGTCTCCGTCTTCAATCCCGAGGATGGGCTGGAAGTTGTGAAACAAAGTTGGGGACACGTGCTGCAGGTGCTCTACAACATCCTCAATCAGGCGCCGGCGGCGCAGCTCTTTCCGGCCGCGAAGGAAAAGGGGTACGGCATCATCGCCCGCGTCCCGCTCGCATCGGGACTGCTCACTGGCAAGTTCCGCAACGACACCATCTTTCCCGCCGATGACATCCGCCAGAATTTCCTGACGCCGCGGCGTCTGGAGGAAGCAATTGCCCGCGTCGACGAGGTGAAGTCGATCATCGGCGGCACCGCCCGCACGCTGATCGAAGGCGCCCTCCGCTTCGTCCTCGCCAACGACGCCGTCGCCACCGCCATCCCCGGCGCGAAGAACATCCACCAGGTCGAAACGAACGTCACCGCCGGCGACGCCTGGCTGCCGGAGGAGGTCGTCGAGAAGCTGCGCACGCGGCTCGGCGACTACAACTTCTACCAGCGCCACAACATCCGCATCTGAGGCCGGCACTTGGCGTCCTGAGCTGGCGACTCGTGTGAAGTGGCCGATCACTCGTATTTCTACGGGGGGTATCCCAGGCGAGGCAGGTAGCGCGCTGGACGGCGGCAGTACGAACGTAAACCACTGTAGCGAAGCCAGATAAGCGGCAAACCGAGCGTGGTGACCCCTCAGACTCGCCGATATCACGCTCCATGCTCACCAGCGTGACGCTCAGGCTCGCCGGTATCACGCTCCATGCTCACCAGCGTAACGCTCAGGCTCGCCGGCATCACGCTCCATGCTCACCATCGTGACGCTCAGACTCGCCGACATCACGCTCCATGCTCATCAGCGTGACGCTCAGACTGCCTGATATCACGCTCCATTCGCCGGCTGACGAGAGAGCCTTCGCGTCCCCATCGGCTGAGTACGAGAGCCATGGAAGTAGCTGCGCGGGATGACAACGCACCAGTGAAACGTTCTTGACACGAATGCCCTCACGCACGATCTCCATTCGCGGGGCGCGGACGCACAACCTCAAGAACGTTTCGGTTGATATCCCGCAGCGCCAGCTCACGGTTCTGACCGGTCCGTCCGGCTCGGGGAAGTCGTCGCTTGCGTTCAACACGCTGTATGCCGAGGGGCAGCGGCGGTTTGTCGAGTCGATGTCGACGTATGTGCGGCAGTTCCTGGAGCGCATCGACCGGCCGGACGTCGACGAGATCGACGGAATCCTGCCGGCGATCGCCATCGAGCAGAAGAACACGGTGAAGAACGCGCGCTCGACGGTCGCCACCGCCACGGAGCTTGCCGATCACATCCGGCTTTTCATGACCTACGCGGGCGAAACCATCTGTCCCGACTGCCAGGTCACGGTGCGGCGTGAGACGCCGGAGTCGATCACGGCGGCAATCACGTCATCGCTCGAAGGGAAGCGCGTGGTCGTCCTCGCACCGATTTTCTTCGAGAAGGAGAACCGCGGCGAGGTGCTCACGCAGCTCGTCAAAGCCGGCTTCTATCGCGCCTGGATCGGCGGCGAAGTTCGCGATCTCAATGAGACCGACACGAGCGACTCGACGTCGCTGGAGCTGGTCATCAATCGCCTGCGCGTCGATCCGGAACGCAGCGGGCAGATCACTGAGGCGATCGAGCAGGCATTCGAGGTTTCGAAGGGGAATGTAAATCTGCTCGAGGACAGCGGAGATGGAACCTGGATCAGCCATCGCTTCACCTCGCGCTTCGCCTGCAACAAATGCGGGACCGAATTCGTCGAGCCGACGCCGCATCTTTTTTCCTTCAATTCGCCGCTCGGCGCGTGCACGAACTGCCAGGGCTACGGACGGATCATCGGCATCGACATGGAGAAGGTCATCCCGAACCGCAGCCTGCGGCTCGATGAGATGCCGATCGCGCCCTGGAACTCGGCCGGCTACGAAGACTGCTACGACGATCTGAAGAAGGCGGCTGCGAAGTATCGAATACGTCTCGACGTCCCGATCAACGACTTGACGCCGGAGGAGTGGACGCTGCTGCATGAAGGGCGGAGCAAGTGGTACGGGATCAAAGGCTTTTTCGAGTGGCTGGAGACGAAGAAGTACAAGATTCACGTGCGCGTGAAGCTGGCCAAGTACCGCAGCTACGACACCTGTCCGCACTGCCATGGCTCGCGGCTGAAATCGTCGGCGTCGTTCGTCACCTTCCGCGGATTGACGGTCGGCGATCTCTTCGCGATGAACGTCCGCGACGCGCGGCGATTCTGGGAGTACCTGCCGTTTTCGAAATCGGAGGAGGCGAAGTCCGGCCACCTTCGACGCGAGATCGTGAACCGCCTGACCTATCTCGACGAAGTCGGGCTCTCCTATCTGACGCTCGACCGCCAGACGCGGACGCTTTCCGGCGGCGAATCGCAGCGAATCAACCTCGCCGCGGCCCTCGGCTCATCGCTGACCGAGACGATGTACGTGATCGACGAGCCGACGGTCGGCCTGCACGCGCGCGACAGTGAACGGCTGCTGGCGGTGCTCAAGCGGCTGCGCAACGCCGGCAACACGGTGATCGTGGTCGAGCACGATCCGACCATCATCGCCGGTGCCGATCAGACCATCGAGCTGGGGCCGGGCGCGGGCGAGTACGGCGGGTCGGTACTCTACGTGGGATCGCCGCGCGGAAGCGAAATACCGGCTGTCACTTCCGATGAGCCGTCGTCGCTCAGCGACACGTTTGGATCCATCACCATCCGCGGCGCGCGCGAACACAACCTCAAGAACATCGACGTTACCATCCCGCTCGGGCAGTTCGTCGCCGTCACCGGCGTCTCCGGATCGGGCAAGTCAACGCTGATCCGCAACTGCCTTTACAACCGCTACCAGCGCGACGTCCGCGGCGCGACCGGTCTCGACGTCGGCGCGTCGGCGCTCGAAGGCGTCGACAAGATTTACGACATGCAGTTCATCGATCAGTCGCCGATCGGACGCTCGACGCGCTCCAATCCCGCAACCTACGTCAAGGCGTGGGATGAGGTGCGCAAGATTCTGTCGGAGACAACCGCGGCGAAGTTGAACGGCGTCACGCCCGGCATGTTCTCGTTCAACACGGTCGGCGGACGCTGCGACGTCTGCGAAGGCGCAGGCACCGTCACCATCGACATGCAGTTTCTCGCGGACGTGGAAGTCATCTGCGACAAATGCGGCGGCAAGCGCTTCAACGAGCAGGTCATGAAGGTCACGTACAAGAACCGCAACGTGAACGACATCCTGAAGATGACCGTCGACGAGGCGATGAAGTTCTTCGTCGACAAACGCGCGTTGCTCAAAAAACTCTCCGCCCTCCGCTCCGTCGGTCTCGGCTACCTCCGCCTCGGCCAGTCCACCGCCTCGCTCTCCGGCGGGGAAGCGCAGCGCCTCAAGCTCGCGTCGTTCCTCTCCGAGACGACGAAGAACGACACCGGCCGCCTCTTCCTCTTCGATGAGCCGACGACGGGCTTGCATCACACCGACGTCGTGCAACTCATCAAGACCTTCCGCAACCTCATCGACCGCGGCAACTCCGTCCTCGTCATCGAGCACAACATCCAGCTCATCGAAGCCGCCGATCACATCATCGACCTCGGTCCCGAAGGCGGCGACGGCGGCGGCGAGCTTCTCGCGGTGGGCACCCCGGCGGAGATCGCGTCGAATGAGCGGAGCATTACAGGACGGTATCTAGCCCGCGTGACCGCCGCCGCTTGACCTCGACGCCAATAGCGCAGTCGCAACAGGGCGCTCTACGGCTTCGCGCTTGCACGCCGGCGAGGGGGCGGAGGGACATATTGAAAAAGGCCAGTGCGCGTCGCTGCGATCAGGATGCCCTCCTCCGTCACAGCGAAGGCGTTTACGAACAGATCCGGGAGATTCCCAAGCGGTTGCCATGTCACGCCATCATCGAATGAGGTCAATACGCCATAGCTGGTCGTGCTGACGTACAACGTCTCATTCCGGCGCGGATCGACCGCTACCGCTGTCATGTATGGGGTCATAACTTCGCCCGGACCCGGCTGAGGGGGCGCATCGATCGTCAATCGATTCCAGCGCTCCCCATGATTATTGCTTCGCAGCAGTGGTCTTTCGAACTGAACGCCGGCGATCGCGTCACACGTGACTCTCGATCAACAGTCAGATAACCGATATACGAAAGTCCCTCAAACATCGGCGGCCACGTCAATCCGCCGTCGGTAGTCCGGTATAGGCCCCCGGTCTGCCTCTGCAAAGGAACGTCATAACCGGAGTCGTACAGAAACAGAGAATCGTTGGGATCGATCGCGAGCGCGAAAGTGAGGTTATCGCTTCGAGCGGTATCCGCCCACGTTGCGCCGCCGTCGGTGCTCTTCACCACGCCGCCAGGTGAACAAGTGTCACGGCAGACGGGCGACCGAGCCGCGTAGACGACGTGCGAGTTCCGCGGATCGACAAGCACCAGACTGGGCATCGCGATAAAGCCTGCATCGCCGAGGCGAACAAAGGAACGACCTGCGTCTACGCTCTTGAACACGCCTGGAGCGGCCACGGCGGACGAAACGCAGGCGTAGACCACATCCGCCTCGGAAGGGTCTACTGCGACGTAGCCTATATACGCATGCGGCGCTATGTCAGCCGTTCGCTGCCATGTGACGCCTCGGTCGTCGCTACGCAAGATCCATGGTTGATCTCCCGTGAACGCGTAGACGCGATTGGGGTTTGACGGAGAAAGCGCAACCCCACCAATGCCGACTTGCAGATTCCAAGTATAGGTCTTTATCCAATCAGCCCGCGATGGACATACGACGATGATCAGAAAAGTGAGAACGCCGAGCAGTAGCCGCAGTCTGTACCCCGGAATTCCGGGCGCAAGGTTCCGAGGTTCCAAGCAGTTTTCCTTAAGTGCATGCATGCACGATTCCACGCTCCAATCGGCATAAACCCTGCGCCGGGGTAGGGAAATGCTGCCGCCAATCCTCACCTCTATACATGTCTATGCGTGGCACGGTTCGGCGGGTGCAGCCGGCGATCGCGGTCGATCTTCGTCTGTTCGGGTGGGATCGCTCGCTCATCGCGACGTTGCGGCATTCGACACTGCCGTGGTTCGACGGATTCGCAACGGACCTCTCGCTCGATGCCACGCCGATGGCGGAGGCTGGGGAGCTTGGCGCACGCGACCGCCTGTCGCTCGTCGCGCAGTTTGCGGCGCATCAGGCCTTGCTGCAATTCGCCGGATTTTCGGATGCCGACTACGAACCGGCGGAATGGGCGGTCGTGCGGAAGCGCGGCAAGGACTGCCGGCTGGTGCGCATCGCGGCGCGGCACATGGCGGACGAAGCGCCGGCGGCGCTGACAGTGATTCAGCAGTTCGCGGAGGCTGCCGGCGCGCCGCCGCTCGAGGCGTTGCGGCAGCCATGGGGGCGTGCGGAATCCGTTTACGTCGAAATTGAAGCGCGGCTGCGCGGCGATGCCGCTGCCGATCTGCGCTGGATGAGGCGCTCCGCGTGCGGCGAGGTTGCCTCGCCGGGACCTGAGGCTCTGAACGACATCCTTCGCGGAGCCGCGCGTAGTTTTCGAGGAGAGGCGATCGAGAGCATTCGCGCGGCCGCGGCGTTGGGCAACGAGCAGGTGCTGGAAATTGGACGCGACGCTTCGCCGCTGCAGCGCTACTCGGCAATCAGCGCGCTCGCGGCCGTAGCCGGCCCGCTGGAGAAGCGCGGTGAGAGTGAGATCGTGGAAGCGATCGTCGAGCGCGCGCCGCGGCAGCGGCTGATTTTCGCGATCGTGAACCGTGACCGCTTCGATGCCGCCTCGGCGCCCGTGCTGGAGATTCTCTCCGCCACCGACGCCGGAATCTGGATCGCTGCCGACCGCGGCGACATCGATCTTCCCGCGCCTAGGCCCTTCATCGTTGCGCCGTCGGTGAGCGTAGCGCGTGACGCGGCAACGCTCGTCGTGCAGCTCGAGACATTTGT
Organism: Thermoanaerobaculia bacterium; assembly: GCA_036264035.1. Classification (GTDB taxonomy): domain Bacteria; phylum Acidobacteriota; class Thermoanaerobaculia; order Gp7-AA8; family Gp7-AA8; genus JADGNZ01. The sequence goes on from DATART010000344.1 coordinate 7,081, forward strand.
GGAGTCGGACGATTTTTTTCGCTTTCTCGACTCGGGCACGCTTCCGTTCGAGGAGGATGTGCCGGCGCTGGCGTCGCTGCGCGAGCCGCTCCGTTCCTACATCGCCGCCATCGCGCTCCTCGGCACGCGCGCGCGCCTCGATGTCGCCGCGGCATTTTTCCGGCAGCTGATGTTCGGCGAAGTCATTGCCCATCTCGTCGTCGACGGCATCACGTCCATCGATGGCGGCCATCTCGTTTTCGCGTCGGACAGCGTCCGGCGCGCGGCGGCGCGGCTCATTCCAGCATCATCGCAGGCAACACTCTGCAGGGTTGCAGCCGAGGCGCTGGCGGAGATGGGAGATTTCGCGGCGTCGGCTGCATTGCTGATCGATGCGGGCGACGCAAGCGGCGCGGCGGCGATGCTCGAACAGGCGGCGCCGAATGCCGCTCTGCCGGTGCTGCGCACGATGCCGCGTCACGCCTTGACGCCGAAGCTGGCCGAGGCGCTCGCTTCGGCGCTGATCCAAAACGGCCGCTATCGCGACGCACGCGAGGTCGCGCAGATTGTTACCGGCGATGCGCACGAGTTGCTGCTGGCGCGAATCGAGCGGCGCACCGGCGACTACGCGCCGGCGCTGGCGCGGCTCGATCGAATCGCCAAGCCCGGATTCGCGGCGACCGTCCTGCGCGCCGATCTGCTTTACATCGACTCGCGTTACGACGAGATGCGGGCCGCGCTGGCAAATTGCGAGCCGCAAGACGACGAAGAGCGTGCGCAGCTTTCGTATCAGCGCGCGTTGCTTGCGTTCGAAACGGGCGAGCGGAACGACGATCAGCCGCCGGCCTCGCACTACCTCGCCTCGCGGCTGGCCACGTATATCGCCTCGCGCAACGATCTCGATGCAGCGGCACGGCACGCATCCGATTCGCTCGCTCGCTCGCGTTGCGCGACCGAACGGATCGACGCCGCGCTCGACCGCGTGTACATCGCCTTCACCGCCGGCGCATGGTCCGCGGCGCGCGACGAAGCGCTGCGCGCGCTTGCGCTCATCGAGGAGACGCAGGGCGACCGCGCCGGCGGCGGCATCCTCTTCATCCTTGCCTATCTCGCCGCCGACGACGGGCAGTGGACGCACGCCACCCAGCGGCTGAACCGGCTGCGTCATTTCTTTCGCGGCACCGGAGATGACAGACGGCTGCGCGAGCTCGACATGATCGCCGCGCATCTCGATTTCTCGCGCGGCCGTTTCTCGGACGCGGCCCGTTCGGCGCAAGCGATCGTCGATAGCGCTCTCGTTTCTCCACAGATTCGCGAAGCCGCCGCGCTGATCCTCGACGAGACCGACTGGATCGAAGGCCGCGATACTCCGCTCCGCTCCACCGGCACTTCGGACAATCTCGAGCTGACGAAGCGTCACGCTGCGATGCGCGTCCGCGGCGCCGGCGCAGTCGCCGACCTCGGCGACATCAGCAGCGGCTCGCAGAAACTGAAGCACTTCCGCGATGCGCTCGGACGCGGCGACACCGCACGAGCGGAGTCGCTCGCGGCCGAAATGAAAATCGAGCTGCCGAAGCGAGAGACCACCGCCTCGGCGATCGAAATGCGCTTCCTGCGCGATGCGTCGCTGCGCGAATTTCCGTTCACGCAGCGCGACTTCGCTCCGACCGCGTGGCGTTTCGCGACGCGCAACCGTCTCGGCCAATGGCAGGAAATCGGATCGCTTCCCGCGCTTACAGGATTGGATCTCGACACCATCGCCGCGGCCGGCAGGCCGGATTGGATCGTCTGCAGCGAACGCGAGCTGCTTTTCGTCGATGGCATCAACGCCTGGACTCCGGACTCGCGCGACGCGCTGGCCGCGCTCTTCCGCATGCGCGCCGAGCATCACCGCATGCGCCGCATCATCGAGCAGAACGAGAACGTCGTCGTCGCGAAGAGCGAGACTATCGACGGCATCATCGGCGACTCGGCGGCCATGCGCGAAATCTTTACGCTCATCACCCGCGTGGCGCGCCGCGACGTTCCGGTCTGCGTTCTCGGCGAATCGGGAACCGGCAAGGAGCTGGCCGCGCGCGCCGTCCACCGCCATTCGCCGCGTCGCGGCAAACCGTTTACGGCGGTGAATTGCGCGGCGCTGCCGGAGAACCTGATCGAGAGCGAATTGTTCGGGCACATTCGCGGTGCCTTCACCGGCGCCGATCGCGACCGCGCCGGATTGATCGAAACAAGCGACGGCGGCACGCTTTTCCTCGACGAGATCGGCGAAATGCCGCTCTCCGCGCAGGCGAAGCTCCTTCGCTTTCTGCAGGAAGGGGAGTTCCGCCGCGTCGGTGACACCGTCAATCGCACCGCCGACGTGCGCATCGTCAGCGCCACCAACCGCAAGCTCGAATCGGCGGTCGAAGATGGGCTGTTCCGCGAGGATCTGTACTACCGCATCGGCGGAATCGAGATCGCGATGCCGCCGCTGCGCGACCGGGTGTCCGACATCCCGCTGCTGGCGTCGCATTTTCTGGCGCGCGAACATGAGAAGAGCCGCGGCGGACCGTCGAAACTCACCGCGGACGCCGAGTCCGTCTTCGCCGGATATCGCTGGCCGGGCAACGTGCGCGAGTTGCAGAACACGATTCGTGCCGCGCATGCGCTCGCGGGCGAGGCGGCCGCCATCGACGTCGAGCACCTCCCCGAGCGGATGCGCAGCGCAGTCGTGCGCGCGGGCGGCGGCGTCAGCTCGTATCAGGATGCGGTGACGCGCTTCCGCCGCGACCTGCTTGAAAAGTCGCTGGTGCAGGCGAACGGCAATCAGAACCGCGCCGCCGCGTCGCTGAACATGTCGCGGCAGGCGCTCGCGTACCAGATCCGGGAGCTGGGCATCCTCGTCCGCGCAAACGTCACAGAGCGCTGACCCTGCCGACGCGGCGCCGTTTCGCCCTGTCCGTACAATGCCATAGCCGCAATGCGTCATTCACTCCTGATCGCCGTCACCGCCCTCGCCGCCGGCTGCGCGCTCTACTCCGACGTTTCGATCTCGCCGCTGTTGCTTTCTCCGGCGTCGATCGAACGCGGCAGCGATCTGCCATCGATGTTGCGGAAGGCCGATTACGTGAGGGCTGTCGAGCAGGCATCGACCGTCGATGCAAAAACCCGGCGCAGCGCCAACGAACTGCTGTCGCTCGGCACTGCGGAAATGGCGGCAGGCCGTTTCGACGAAGCGCGGCGCCATCTTCGCGGCGCGCTCGACCTGGAGCCGTTCCGAACGACGTACGCGGACGCCGCGTGGACGCTGTCGCAGCTCGAGTACATGCGCAACAACTTCGAGGCCAGCCTCGATTGGGCGCACGTCGCCGCCGATCACGGACTGGTCGTCCGCAAGTGGCACATGGACTTTCTCGAGTCGCTGAAAAACATCGACATCTACCGCTTCCGCGGACCGGCCGCGGAGCGCGTGCCGCTCCGCATCGGCCGCCCGGATGTTCCGCGCGTCGAAGTGACCGTAAACAAAACGAAGAACGTCATCGCCATCGTCGACTCCGGCGCAGTGATGTCGATCGTGTCGCGCAAGTTCGCGTCCTCCGTTCCCATCCGCAAGCTCGGCAACTTCGAGGGCACTTTCTCCGGCCTCCTCGGCGAGCCGATTCAAGTGGAGTTCGGCATGATCGAGTCGCTCCAGATCGGCAAGATGACGATCGAGAACGTGCCGGTGGCGATCATGCCGGACGACAAGATGAAGTTCATCGTGACCGGCAAGAACGAGTTCTCGATCGAGTTTCTCCTCGGCGCGCACCTGCTCAAGGAGACGCGCATCGAGCTCGACTTCCGCCGCAACCAGGCCACGTTCACGCATCTCACGCCTGCCGATCGCGTCGCCGCGGCCGATCAGAATCTTTTCTGGGACCATTTCCGCCCCATCATCCGCGGCGTAATCAACCGCAAAGGATGGTTCGTCTTCGTCCTCGATACCGGTTCCGAGGTGACGTTTCTGAACTCGGCGCAAACGAGCTCGCTGCCGATTCAGCTCTTCACCAAAATCCACAACGCGACGCTGCAAGGTCTCGGCGGCGCGAAGAAACATGGCGACAAAGTCGAAGACGTCGAGATCGGCATCGATCGCTGGGCCGGCACGTTCCGCACGATTCCGATGTACGACGCCGGCGCGCCCGAGCACGAGCACACGTCCGGAATCATCGGCGAGAACTATCTGAAGAACTTCATCGTCACCATCGACTTCGGCCGCATGCGCCTCGACCTCGTGCCCGTCCTTCGCATCCCGATGGGAGAGATCGAAGGGCAGGACACGGTGACGGGGAATCAGATGCCGCGGTGATTGTCGTCCTGTGGGGCAATCGTTATCGCGACGAGGCTGGCGACATCAGGCGCTGCATCTAGCCACAGCACAGACAAGAGTGTCTGTGCCACACTCACTTGAGCCTGTAGCAGCAGTCCCGCAAGTATGGCAGGGGCAATGTGGCACAGACACTCTTGTCTGTGCTGGTGAGGCTTGGGTCATTGAGCAGATCAACGGCGCCTCCGTGCATTTCCTCACAGCCTCTGAGCCGCCGGAGCTGTGCTAACCGCAGCACAGCCGCCACCCCGGTTACCAGCCGGGGATTCCTCGCCGCGCTTTGCCCCAGCCGGGGCGTCGCCGGCTCGGAATGACAGGCGAGCGTGCGATACGATCCAACATGATGGATGAATCAACTCGCATTCGAGCAACGACCGTGCTCTGCGTGCGCCGCGATGGCGCGGTGGCGATGGCGGGCGACGGGCAGGTGACGGTGGGGACGACCGTCATGAAACATGGCGCGGCCAAGGTGCGGCGCCTCTACCACGACAAAATTCTGGCCGGTTTTGCCGGTTCCGCGGCGGACGCCTTCGCGCTCTTTTCGCGCTTCGAGGCTAAGCTCGAGGAGTACCGCGGCAATATGGAGCGCTCTGTCGTCGAGCTGGCGAAGGACTGGCGGATGGACAAGTACCTGCGCCAGTTGCAGGCCTTTCTCATCGTCGCGAACGCGGAACGCGCCTACCTGATCTCCGGCACGGGCGATCTGATTCAGCCAGATGACGGCCTGCTGGCGATCGGTTCCGGCGGCCCGTACGCGCTGGCTGCGGCGCGCGCGCTGATGAAGCATACGCAGTTGAACGCCGCCGGCATCGCCGAGGAAGCGCTGCGCATCGCGGCAACGATTTGTATTTACACGAACGATCAGATCACTGTGGAAAGCCTCTGACGCATGGTCATCAACCTCCCGGGCAGCATCGACGAAGCGACGCATTCCGAACGGCTCACTCCGAAAGAGATCGTGCGCGAGCTCGACACGTACATCGTCGGGCAGCACGCGGCGAAACGCGCTGTGGCCATCGCGCTGCGCAATCGCTGGCGGCGGCAGCAACTCCCGCCGGAGCTCCGCGACGAGATCGCGCCGAAGAACATCATCATGATCGGACCGACCGGCGTCGGAAAAACCGAGATCGCGCGGCGCCTGGCGCGGTTGACGCGCTCTCCGTTTCTGAAAATCGAAGCGTCGAAATTTACGGAGGTCGGCTACGTCGGCCGCGACGTCGAATCGATCGTCCGCGATCTGACGGAGATCGCTGTCAAGCTGGTGAAGGACGAGAAGACCCGCCTGAATCGTGAAACCGCCGAGCGGAATGCGCGCGAGCGCATCCTCGATCTGCTCCTTCCCGACTCGCGCCGCCCCGCCGCGCGGCCGGCATTCGTCGGCGCGCCCGAGGAGCAGCCTCCGACGGAGACGCGCGAGAAGCTCGGCGTCTGGCTCGATGAGGGGCGGCTCGACGAGCGCGAAGTCGAGATCGACGTGAAGGAGCAGAGCTATCCGTCGTTCGAGATCTTCTCCGCGCAGGGCGTCGAGGAGATGGGCGTCAACGTGAAAGACATGCTCCCCGGCCTCTTCGGCGGCAAGTCGAAGCGGAAGAAGATGCGCATCGGCGACGCGCGGCCGATCATCGTGCAGGAAGAAGCGGAGAAACTCGTCGACCAACAGAACGTCGCTCGCGAAGCGATCGACCGCGTCGAACAGAGCGGCATCGTCTTCCTCGACGAGATCGACAAAATCGCCGGCCGACAGAATGCATCACATGGTCCCGACGTCTCGCGCGAAGGCGTGCAACGTGACCTGCTGCCGATCGTGGAAGGGACGACGGTGAACACGAAGTACGGGATGGTGAAAACGGATCACATCCTCTTCATCGCGGCCGGCGCGTTCCATGTATCGAAACCGTCGGACCTGATCCCCGAGTTGCAGGGCCGCTTCCCCATTCGCGTCGAGCTGGAATCGCTGACCGAGGACGATTTCGTGCGCATTTTGCACGAGCCGAAGAACGCGCTGACGACGCAGTACTCGGCGCTCCTGGCAACCGAGGGCGTGACGCTGACCTTCGCCGACGAAGCGATCGCCGAGGTGGCGCGCTACGCGGCGCTGGTCAATGAGAAGACGGAAAACATCGGCGCGCGCCGTCTGCACACGATCCTCGAACGCCTCCTCGACGAGCTTTCCTTCGACGCCAGCGAGATGGACGGCCAGATCGTCACCATCGACGCGGCGTACGTGCAGCGCGTGTTGGCCGAGACGGTGAAGGACGAGGATTTGAGCCGGTACGTGCTCTAGGCGGCGTTCCGACAATCCGCTACTTCCTGATCACCAGCTCCACGCGGCGGTTCTTCTGCCGTCCCTCGGGATCGTCGGAGCCGTCCGGCTTCGTATTTGGCGCGACCGGTTTCTTCGCGCCGAAGCCTTCCGTAGAAAACTTCATGTTGGCCAGGCCATGCCCGACGAACCAGCTCTTCACTGACGCTGCGCGCCTTTCCGACAGTTTCTGGTTGTAGGCGTCGTTGCCCTTCGCGTCGGTGTGCCCTTCGATGCGAACGGCGCCGTCTTTCGCGTGTTCGCGAACGAAATCCGCGGCTTTTTTCAGCGTCTCGTCCGCTTTCGGAAGGAGATCGGCCTTGTCGAAATCGAACAACACATCCGCCGCCATGTCCACCCGAACCTCGGTCGGCGTCTCCTTGACCTCGATGTCCTCCACAGCGCCGGCGATGTGCTCGATCCTGTAGACGAGATCGACGACGGTGAACTGATAGGGAGGTCCCGGATCGTTATCGACCGGCTGCCGGTCGCCGGCATGAGCGGTGAGCGCTACCAGAGTGAGCGAAATCGCGAGCAGTTTCATCGTCAGCGGCTGATGGCGACGTCGTCGAGCGGCTGAAAGTGCGGGATGACGATCGAGATCTTCTGCACGTCATCCGGCGGCGCGGGAAACTTCGCCCATAGCGACAAACGCGAATGCGGCGCGACGTCGGGGATGCCGGTGCTGCAAACACACTTGCCGTCGGAATCGCGCGCGACGAAATACTTTTTCTTTCCGACAGGGTCGACGAGCTGCACGGCACCGATGCTGCCGTGGTCGCGAATCTGGTGATCGGGATCGCCAAAGTTGTAGCCGAAACCGATGGCGCTGTCCGAGTCGTTGACGAAGGCCATCTTCAGCGTGACGGTGCCGCCGCTGCCGCGCTTCAGCTCCATCACGTCGACGCGCGTTCCTGCTTTCTCGCCGTACGCCGAGGCGATGCCCGAGGAAGTCGTCGCGGCGGCCGGCGGAGCGGTGGCCGGCGTTGGCGCGGGCGGGGAAGCGGACGAAGTCGTTACCGCTGATGAAGTCGTTACCGCGGATGAGGTGGTTTCCGGAGCGGGAGCAGCGGCTTGCGTCGTTGTCGTGGCCTCCTTCTTCGCGCATGAGCAAACGAAAACCAGCGACAGCAGAAGGGCGAGATTACGGATCATTGAGTTCCCCCTAGCCGCGCCAATCTACGTCCAGTCAGTGGCCGGGGCAACTCGGCGCCCTATACTTTCGGCATGCTGTTCACGACGCGCTATCCGATCGAGCCGCACGGGCCGAAACGGCTGGTGGTGACCCGTAGACGCACGTGGAGCGAGATCGTCCTTCGGCTCGACGGCGTGGAGATCGGCCGGCCCGATCGGGCCGCGCTTCTGAATCGCGTCGAGTTCACGCTGCGCGACCATAGCGTGTTGTGTGCGTGGATTGAGTACGGACCAACCGGCATTCCCATGCTCTACCTCACGCGCAACGGGCATCCACTTCCGGGCTCGGAGGGTGATCCAGTCAAAATCCTCAGGTTCACCCTCGGCTTCATATGGGTCATTGGCGCTTGCCAGATCGCCTTCTCGATACTGGTGATCAGCAACGGCAGAGGCGATGACGGCATCTCCCTGAATCTTGCCGCCGGACTGATTCTCGTTTTGCTTGGTTTTCTGGCGTGGGGCCGCTCCGTCGTTGCCATGGTCCTGGCCTCGCTGCTCGTTTTCGGTGAGCTGGCGCTCTTGCTGATCACCGAAGGCAATATCGATGGCGCAAACGTCTTCCGCCTGCTATTCGGCCTCGGCCTCTTCGGCTGGATCCTCTGGCGCGGAATCAGGGCTGTTCACGAGTTGCAAGCGACGACTCTACCGGTCAGGTACCCGCCCGAACCGATGCACCATGTCCCGCCGCCGCATCATCCGGCCGATCGGCACGACGACACCCCTTGAAGGCCGGCTTTGAGCTTCGCGCTCTCTTCTTGCACATCGGAATGAGCGGTAAGTTTTGCCGGTTACGATGTGAGTCTGATCGACTCAATGTGAGGTAATCGTATGAATTTTAATAAGCTTACAGTCAAGGCACAGGAGGCGGTGTCCGAGGCGCAGAACCTCGCGCGGGGCGCCGGGAACCCCGAGTTCACCCCCGAGCACTTGCTCATCGCGCTGCTTCGGCAGGAAGGCGGGATCGTCGCTCCGATCCTGACCAAGCTCGGTTTGCAGCCCGGCCAGATCGAAGCGGAAGTCGCCGCGGAGGTTGCGAAGTACTCGCGCGTCGGCGGCGCCTCGGCGGAGCCGATGATCGGATCGACGCTTCGTAAAGTCTTCGACGCGGCATTCACAGCCGCCACGCAATTCAACGATGAGTACGTGTCGACCGAGCACTTTCTGATCGCGATTGCGCAGACGAAAGAGTCGACCGCGGCGAAAATCCTGGCGCGGCACGGAGCCGTTCCCGACGCGCTGTTGAAGGCGTTGCAGTCGGTACGCGGCACGCAGCGCGTCACCGATCAGAATCCCGAGGCGAAGTACCAGGCGCTGGAGCGCTACGCGCGCGACCTGACGCAGCTGGCGCGCCGCGGCAAACTCGATCCGGTCATCGGACGGGACGAAGAAATCCGCCGCGTCATCCAGGTGCTTTCGCGCCGCACGAAAAACAATCCCGTTCTCATCGGCGAGCCGGGCGTCGGCAAAACGGCCATCGTCGAAGGTCTGGCCCGCCGCATCATGGAAGGCGATGTGCCCGAGGGTCTCAAGAACAAGCGCGTAGTCGCTCTCGACCTCGGCGCGATGATCGCCGGCGCGAAGTATCGCGGCGAGTTCGAAGACCGGCTGAAAGCGGTCATCAAAGAAGTCGAAGAGAGCGAGGGCGACGTCATCCTCTTCATCGACGAGTTGCACACGCTTATCGGCGCCGGAGCCGCGGAAGGGGCGATGGATGCCTCGAACATGCTCAAGCCGGCGCTGGCCCGCGGCGAGCTGCGCGCGATCGGCGCGACGACACTCAACGAGTACCAGAAGCACATCGAGAAGGACGCCGCGCTGGAGCGGCGCTTCCAGCCGGTCTTCGTCGGCGAACCGACGGTGGAGGACACGATCGCGATTCTGCGAGGGTTGAAGGAGCGCTACGAAGTTCATCACGGCGTGAAGATTCAGGACTCGGCAATCGTCGCCGCGGCGACGCTGTCTCATCGCTACATCACCGACCGTTTTCTTCCGGACAAGGCGATCGATCTGATCGACGAAGCGGCGTCGAAACTGCGCATCGAGCTGACCTCGATGCCGCAGGAGATCGACGAGCTGACGCGCCGTATGACGCAGCTCCAGATCGAGAAGCAAGCCCTCTCGCGCGAAGACAACCCCGTCTCCAAACACCGCCTTGGCGACATCGAAAGCGAGATCAGCGAGCTGCAGGAAAAAATCAGCACGCTTCGCACGCAGTGGGAGAACGAGAAGGGCGTGATCACGCAGATCAACGATCTGAAGAAGAAGCTCGAAGAGACGCGCGAAGCCGCGAACGCCGCGGAACGCCAGGGCGATCTGAATAAGGCCGCGGAGCTGCGCTACGGCGCGCTACCGCAGATCAATCAACAGCTCGAGTCGCTGTCGGCGAAACTCGGCGAGATGCAGACCTCCGGCGCGCTGCTGCGTGAAGAAGTCACGGACGAAGACATCGCCGAGATCGTGTCGAAATGGACCGGCGTTCCGGTCACGCGAATGATGGAGTCCGAAATCCAGAAGCTCGTGAAGATGGAGGACAACCTCAGGAAGCGCGTGGTCGGACAGGAGGAGGCGGTCGCGGCGGTGTCGAGCGCGGTGCGCCGTTCGCGGGCGGGACTCAAGGATCCGAACCGGCCGATCGGCTCGTTCATCTTCATGGGTCCGACCGGTGTCGGCAAAACGGAGCTGGCGCGAGCGCTGGCGGAGTTTCTGTTCGATGACGAGAACGCCCTGGTGCGGATCGACATGTCGGAGTACATGGAACGCCACGCCGTCGCGCGTCTGATCGGCGCGCCGCCCGGTTACGTCGGTTACGAGGAAGGGGGGCAACTCACCGAGGCGATTCGCCGCCGGCCGTACGCGGTCGTGCTGTTCGACGAGATCGAGAAGGCGCATCCCGAGGTCTTCAACGTGATGCTGCAGATCCTCGATGACGGACGACTGACCGACTCGAAGGGACGCGAAGTCAACTTCAAGAACACGGTCATCATCATGACGTCGAACGTCGGTGCGCAGTACATCTTCGAGTACCAGAAGTCGATGCAGACGCCGCAGCAGGAAGCGGAGATGGAGCGGAACGTCGCGGAGGAGCTGCACAAGCACTTCCGCCCCGAGTTCCTCAACCGCATCGACGACGTGATCATCTTCCACGCGCTCGACATGCAGCACATCAAGCGGATCATCGAGATCCAGCTCCGCAAACTGGCGAAGCTGATCGGCGACCGCGGCCTGTCGATCGAGATCAGCGATCACGCCAAGGAGCAGCTTGCGAAGGAAGGCTACGATCCCGCCTTCGGCGCGCGCCCGCTCAAGCGCGCGCTGCAGAAACTGATCATCGATCCGCTCGCGATGAAGCTGCTGGAGGGAACGTTCAAGCCGGGCGATATCGTGTTCGTGAATGTGAACGCCGACGGGAAGGTGGAGTTGTCGCTGGAGCCGGAAGCGGTGGCGGTGAACTGACGTCACCGAGGCAGCGAAAGTACGATCTTGCCGCTCTTGAAGTCAGTGCTCGTCGTCATGGCCCACAGCTTGACGCCGGGCGATTCGATGCTGATATCGACCGGTTTCCCCGCAAGGTCGGGGAACTCCCGCTGGAGATCGCTTTTGGCAACGAAGCCGGAATCATCAACAGGAAACGTTTTCTCGGCGATCACTTTTCGATCTCGCGGTGAGTAGACACGCAAGACCACCGGCGTGGCGGGAGCGGGAGGAAATTGCCAGGCTCGCAGATACAAACTGGCGTTTGTCGGTACGGACGGAATCACGATCCGATCCTGCTGAAAAGCACTCTCGGAAATCGCGGGGATTTCGACGGGAGACCAGCTGCCTGCATGAACCACCGTTGACAATTCAAACTGCTTCGCCGTCCCTCGGG
>DATART010000354.1:0-2255 GCA_036264035.1 Thermoanaerobaculia bacterium
GGGCTCCAGCGAGATCTCTTCGTGAACGATCGGCAGGTCGCGTTGCAGCGTGAACTGCGTGTCGTAAATCATGTTGCCGCGGTTGGTGATGTCGTAGCGGTATTCGATGATGCTGCCGACCTGCACGTCCGGCAGCGTGAAGGTCTTGGAGATGAGACGAATGCCGCCGACCTTGACGACGACTTTGTCGAAGGTCCTGCCGTCGAACGCCGCGATCGTGCCATCCGCGCGTACCGTGCGCGCTTTGATGTGGTTGACGTCGGAAAGCAGGGAGAGGTGCGGCACTTCGACGTCGCCGTACTTCTTCCCTTCCTCGGTCAAAATCTTGATGCGGAAGTAGTCGGTGCGGTAGGCATTCCTGTCATCGACGACCTGATTCCAGTTCAGGATTACGGCGGCGGCTCCCGGCGCGAAGTCGACACTGGTCATCGCCTTTTCGGCGGGAGTGGGATCGCGAAACTCAGCCGAAGCGGCATCGTTGCGGGCGAAGGCAGTCGCGGTAATGAACAGCAATAGCAGGAACGTGAACGAGGCGCGTTTGACCATTGGGGGAACCTTTTTGTATGGAGTGCGGACATGATCGCACAGGACCTATGCTGACGCGATGAAGAATTGCACGATACGCAACGCGTCTCTCGATGATGTGCTGGCGATCGCGGCCGTGATGCGCGAGTCGGTCGATGCGTTCGGTAGAGATGTTTACACTCCGCGGCAAATCGCCAGTGCGCTGCGCTACATCTGCCGTCCCGACGAACAGCTCATCGTCGACGGAACGTACTTTGTCGCCGTCGCCGGCGACGAAATCATCGGCTGCGGCGGCTGGAGCCGCCGGCGGAAGGTGTACAGCGGATCGGCGTCATCAGCCGGCGAAGACGCCTTACTCGATCCGTTCGCCGAACCGGCGCGCATTCGATCGATGTTCGTCCGGCCATCGTTCGGACGCCGCGGAATCGGACGCGCGATCCTTCAACACTCGGAGCAACGCGCTGCAGCGGAAGGATTCCGCCGTCTGCAACTCGTCGGCATGCGCAGCGCGGGGACGCTGTACGAGTCGTCCGGATACGTTGCCATCGCCGACGCGCCGATCGTGCTGGAAGACGGCGTGGTGCTGGAGTGCACGTTGATGGAGAAGGCGCTGTCATCCAGAGGCGCCGAAGGTGCGTAGCCGCAGGCGGAGCACCGGAGGACGGCGAAGGATCCCCGGCTGGTAACCCGTTCTATTCACGCGTAGCCCCCGCCCTTTCCGGGATTTAGCCGGGGATCCTTCGCCGTCCTTCGCTGCTGCGGCTTCGCCTGCGCAGCTTCGGCGGCTCTGGATGACAGTCACCCCACCCGCCACACCGCCGCGCGGGCACCATGTTCGGCGACGTGCATTTGCAGTCCGGCGTTCATCACCGTCGAGTTCGCGAGGAGTTGTTCGTCGTCGCGCGTTGGCGGACGCAGATCGAGCTTGAGCGCCGCGGCGACGCTGACCACCGTGCGATCGTGCAGCGCGATGATCGATGGGGAGAGCGTGCCGGGGTTCGCTTCATGCGTTGCCGGAAGCGCTTCCCCTCGCACGATGAAGACGCGGAACGACTTCGCGCGCAGCCATTCGATCGCGGTGGCGAGCGTGATCACGTGCCAGTTGCGATGTTGGCGATAGAGCTTGTTGATCTCGCGATTGCGATCGGCGGACGGCTTGTAGACGTTCGGCTGGATCTCCCAGAGCAGTGCGATCTGTTGCATCGCGTCGGTCGTTCCGCTCGTCGCGCCGGCGGATCCGGGGAGCGTGTGCTGCCGGCCCGCGGCGCGTCCGAGGGCGATCGCGTCGTTGACGTCGCGAGGAATGATGTCGAACGAAATCGTTTCGCTGCGTCCGCCGAAGTGCGCGTTACGGCCTTGCACGACGATGCCGTCGGGCAGCGGTTCGTCGACGATCCCTTGCGAAATCTCGCCGAGCGGAATGGCAACGCCGGACGCGCGTCCTTCGAGCAGGCGGGGACGGTAAAAGCTCGGCGTCGGCTTTCCGTCGAGCCACAGCGGATGATTGCGCGTCAGGTAGCGCTCGACGAGCTGCGAACGGATCGCACCGCAATGCTCGGGCCGAAGCGTCGACGGATCGACCGACTCCGCGATATCGCCGAACACTTCCAGCGCTTCATCGCCGAGCGAGACGTAGAGATCGTAGAGCGCGGCTTTCGTGTCGGCGGGAACGCGGAAGGTTTCGAAGATGCGTTCGATGTGGTCGGGGAAAGGCATTTCACGTGGAGGCG
>DATART010000367.1:0-5298 GCA_036264035.1 Thermoanaerobaculia bacterium
TCGGGCGGCGGGACGTCGGAAGCCAGGGCCGAGATCGGGACCGCGTCATCAGCGTGAAGCGGAACCGCGGCGCGGCGGGCGGCTTCGATCTGCGCCTCGTCGAAACCCCACTGCGGCTCGGCGGCCGGTGCGATCGGCGGCGGCGCAGCGATCTCTGTGGCTGAGAACTGATCGTCATCGACCGGCTCATCCCAGACCGAGGACGCCGCTGCCGGAACGTGAATCGCCGGAATCTCCATCGTCGCGCTGTCGACGCGTGGCGCTTCGACGGCGGCTGGTATGGTTGGAGCGACATCGTCCATCGTAAAGTCGGGATTCTCGACGTCCCAGGCGTCGCCGCCATAAACCTCATGTTCTGCTGGAGGTTTGTTCACACGCGTGACCAGCTTCAACAGCCGCAGCGCTTCGAGCAGCTTGTAGACATTGAAGGTGTCTTTGCCGGATCGCGCGGCCACATCCGCGGCGGTGCTGTTGCCGTCGATCTGCGCCACTATCTGCTCTGCATCTTCGTTCAGCCCGAGACGGCGGAACACATCATCGAAGTTCGGCGCTTTCTCGAAGATCGCGTTGCCGCTCTCCATCGCCTGCTCCGACTTCGTACGATCGGTATCGGTCACCACCAGCTCGACGATGATCTGCGAGAGCGGGAAGAGCGTCCCCTCTTCGCGCTTCGGGAGGTAGTCGGCCACGATCGTGTACGAGCCGGTCTTCCAGCCGATGATCGAGCGGAGGATGCCGATGACCTGGACGCGGCGGGCCCACGTCAGCTCTTTGCGAGTGATGAAGCCGAGGCCGAGGAGCGCGTCGCCGAGTGTCTCGCTCTCTTTGCGTTTCGCGAGCGCCTGTTTCACATGCTCCCGCGTGACCTTGTTGGCGCGCAGGAGGATCTCGTCGACGGCGTCGGTGCGGTCGTTGGTCGACGCGGAGAGGACGTCGCCGCCTTTGAAGTAGACGATCTTGATGATGCCGTCGCTCTCGAAGCGGATCGCGCCGGTGAACTGCTCGCCGCCGAGCTCGACGAGCCGCTGAATCAGATCGATCTCGCCGATTTCGCCTTCGAAGCTCATGTAGTCCCCACCCTTTTCCTCTACGCGTTGTGGATTGGCGATTATCGCACGCGCCAGCGCCGCTGCACGATTATGCGATATGCCCGCCGATCCACATTGCCGTACAATATGCGGCTTACGAAAAGGAGGATTCCATGAAACGTCTCGCCCTGGTGCTCCTGCTCCTCGTTTGCTGTGTCCCTCTCGTCTCGGCGCAGTCGACGTGCACGCTCACCTTTCAGACCGAGTCGCTGCCCGATTTCGCGGTCGGGCAGCCTGCACACTTCACGATCGAAGGAGTCAGCGGGACGGAGCCGTACACGTTCACGATCGTCAGCGGTATGCTTCCAGCCGGTCTCCACATGAACAATCACGGGAAGATCACCGGCGTTCCGACCGAGGCCGCGTTCACGACCATCATCGTGAATTTGACGGACGCCGCCGGCTGCCAGATCAATCAGGCTTTCGAAGTTAACACCACGACCCCGTAACGATCGGCGAGCCACGGCGGCGCGCAGTCGCCGTGGCTCAGGCGTGCAGCTCGTCGTACAACGTCTGGCCGACTTTCCGTCCGAGGACGTTCATCAGATCCTGCGCCGACGCTTGCTTGACGCCGGAGACGCTGCCGAAGCGCTCGATGAGCAGGCGGCGGCGCTTCTCGCCGATGCCGGGCATGTCGTCCAAGGCGCTATGCAGAAATCGCTTCGAACGGCGCCGGCGGTGCGACGACACCGAGAAGCGATGCGTCTCGTCGCGCACCATTTGCAACAATTGCAACGCGGGATCGCGCCGTTCGAGGCGGATCGGCTCTTCGCGGTCGGGAACGTAGATCTCCTCTTCGCGCTTGGCCAGACCGGCGATCGGGATCTCCTCGATGCCGAGTTTGTTGAGCGCCGCCAGAGCCGCGTTGAGCTGACCGCGGCCGCCATCGATCAGGATCATGTCCGGCAGCGACTTGTTTTCGTCCATCAGCCTCCGGTATCGCCGATCGACCGCCTCCGCCATGGAGCGAAGTCGTCCGCCCCCTCTACGGTCTTGATGTTGAAGACGCGGTACTGCTTTTTGTCGAACTTGCCGCGGTCGAGCACGACCATTCCGGCGACGGAGTCAGTTCCCTGGATGTTGGAAATGTCGAACGATTCAATTCGACCGATCTCTCTGTCGTAGCCCAAAACCTGCCCAAGTTTCTGTGCAGCGATTTGTAGCCGGTCCTGCGTCGATTTGCGGAACCGCGATTCATGCGACAGCCGCGCATTGCGGTTCGCGAGCTCGATCCGATCGACGCTCTTTCCGCGCTGCGGCACGCGCAATCCGACCTTGCGGCCGGCCTGTTCGGTCAGCCAGGCCGTCAACAGATCGCACTCTTCCACTTCGAACGGAATCAGCACTTCGGGCGGAATGAACAGATTGTCCTGGTAGTAGCGCTGCAGCACCTCGCCGAGGAAGTAGGTCGCCTGGTAGTCGTCAACCTTCTCCCAGAACAGCTCGCGGCGATCGACAACGTTGCCATCGCGGATGACGAAGAGTTGCACGGCGACGTCGCTCCCCTCTTCGTACAAGCCCCAGACGTCGGCATCCTCATCATCGGCCGACGACACCTGCTGCTCGGCCTGAATACGCTCGACGGTGCGTACGAGATCGCGGTAGTACGTCGCCACCTCGTAGTTCTCGGCCTCGGCGGCGCCATACATCCGCTGCGTGAGGCGGTCCTGCAACTCTTTCGTCTTGCCGCCGAGGAAGAGGATGACGTCGTCGACCATCTCGCGGTACAGCTCCGGCGTCGTCAGACCGACGACGCACGGTCCGAGGCATTGGTGCATGTCGTAGTAGAGACAAGGCCGCGGGAGCGCGTTCCTGCCGATCTCGATGTCGAGATCGCAGCTTCGCAGCTTGAATTGATCGGCGACGAGTTTCAGCAAACGCCGCGCGGTGCCGGCGAAGAACGGGCCGTAAAACAGATCGCCTTTCTTGCGATCGAGCCGCCGCGTGAAGACGACGCGAGGGTAATCCTCCGACATCGTCACCTTGATGTACGGATAGCTCTTATCGTCGCGAAGGAGGATGTTGTAGCGCGGCTGGTTGGACTTGATGAGGTTGTTCTCGAGCAGAATGGCCTCGAGCTCGTTGTTGGTGGTGACGAAGTCGATGGTGTCGATCTCGTTGATCAGCGACATGGTCTTGCTGTCGCGCGCGCCACGTCCCACCAGGTACGAACCAACGCGATTCCTGAGATTCCGCGCCTTACCGACGTAGATGACTTCTCCCTCGGCGTTCTTGTGCATGTAGACGCCGGGGCGGTCGGGCAGCTCTTTGAGCCGCGCTTTGAGTCGTTCGGATCGGTCGGACATCAGGAGTAGCCGGAACAACTTACGAGAGACTTGTCATCCCTGCGGCGATTGGTCACTGGGCTGACTGGTCAACTTGTTGACGAGTCAGAGACGGGCCAGAAACTTCCCCGCTGCCTCTCGAAACTCGGCGGTCCATTCGTGCGCGCCGTCGTACACGCACGTACTGACCGGGAGGTCCTGACGCAGAAACCTCAAGTCTTTCTGGAACTTTTCGTCGGTGTAGAAATCGTCGCGACTCCCCCGCCCAATCAGCACCGGCACGCTTATGCCGAACTCCTCAACCTCCGGCGGAACGTCGCCGCCGAGGGCAATGACGGCCCTGGCCTCAGTTTGGATTGCCGCGCGATACGCCATCGCCGCCCCCTGCGAGAAGCCGAGGAAGACGACCTGTTGCCTCGCCGGAAACTGCGTTACGACCGAGTGGACGTACACGCGGTTGTCCTCGATGGCATGCACGCGATCGAGACTGGTCATCCACGAGGCCACGATCGTCCCCGTCCGGTTCGTGTAGAACGGATGCAGCGCCTGCACGGCTACGATGGTCCAGCGATCGACTCCCGGAATCTGCCGCAGCTCCGCCATATGCGCCTCGGCGGTCTCGCCGTAGCCATGGAATCCGACCAGCAGCCGCTCCGGCGGACCATCGCGAACCAGGTAGCGGCCATGAACGGTGGCGGGGATGGTGCGTGTCTCGAAGTCGGACATGCGCGGAATCGTACTTCGCGAGGACGAATGTTGAATAAAGCGCCGCGAGGCGCCGTCCGCGCGCGGAGGCGCGCTGAACAATCCAGCCCCGCGCTCGGCGCGGGGTCAGAGCGGGACACGGTTCCTGGCCGCGGAGGCGGCCACCAAAGGTACGTGGGAGGATTTTGTCGCGGCCGCCTCCGCGGCCGGCAAATCTTGGATCGTCCGCACACCCCGCGCAGAGCGCGGGGCTGCATTGTCCAGCGCGCCTTCGCGCGCGTCCGCCCCGACCACCCGCGTACTGCCGCTAGAATGCGTCGCCGTGTCGCGCCTGACCCTCGTCGTCCCCTGCTACAACGAAGAGAAACGCCTCGACGCCGCCGCCTTTCGCAGCGTCACGGTGGCTGGCCATGACCTCGACTTCCTCTTCGTCAACGATGGCAGCCGCGACGCGACGCTCCGTCTCCTCGAGTCGCTGCGCGACGAAGATCCGAAGCGCTTCGCCGTCCTCAACCTCGAGCGCAACAGCGGCAAAGCCGAAGCTGTGCGGCGGGGCTTCGCGGCGGCGATGGAGCGCGACGTCGACTACATCGGATTCTGGGACGCCGACCTGGCCACGCCGTTCAGTGAACTGCCGGGCTTTCTGGCAATCCTCGAAACGCGTCCCGCCATTCAGATCGTGATGGGAGCCCGCGTTCGCCTCCTCGGACGCGAGATCAGCCGCCGCCCCGCCCGGCACTACTTCGGCCGCGTCGGCGCGACCCTCATCTCCTCCAGCCTCGGCCTCGCGGTTTACGACACGCAGTGCGGCGCCAAAGTCTTCCGGCGCAACAACGCGCTTCGCGAAGTCTTCGCTCGCCCTTTCATTTCCCGCTGGATCTTCGACGTCGAGATCATCGCCCGCTACGTCCAGCTCCTCGGCCGCGACGCCGCCGCCGCGTCCATCTACGAGCTTCCGGTGACTCGCTGGCACGACGTAACCGGCTCGAAGGTGAAGTCGCATGACTTTTTGCGCGCGCTGAACGATCTGAGGAAGATCAAGCGCGCGTATCGCCTGTCATCCTGAAGAGGGTGTGAGAAAATCGACGATTTCGCCTCGGTTGCGCGCGAAGGCGCGCTCGACAATGCAGCCCCGCGCTCGGCGCGGGGTTATCGCGCGCGCCCGATCGGCGGCCGCGCAGGCGGCCGCCACAAGATCTCGCGCCGCGCAAGCATTTTCC
>DATART010000495.1:0-13273 GCA_036264035.1 Thermoanaerobaculia bacterium
GGGATTCCTCGCCGTCCTCGACCCCTCCGGGGTATCGGCGGCTCGGAATGACAGCGGACCCCTTCCTCAATTTCACCGTCCCCGCCGGACGAACCATCGTGCATGTGCGTTACGTCGACACCTCGTTCCGCATCGCATCGCTCATCGCGCTGCTGACCGCCGTCGCGCTCGTCTGCTT
This sequence comes from Thermoanaerobaculia bacterium, assembly GCA_036264035.1. Taxonomy (GTDB): domain Bacteria; phylum Acidobacteriota; class Thermoanaerobaculia; order Gp7-AA8; family Gp7-AA8; genus JADGNZ01. Next base: position 179 of record DATART010000495.1, read on the forward strand.
TATGATCCGCGCCCGTGTTCAACGCCACATGGATCTACACCGGCGCGCTCTACGCGATCGCGATCGCATGCGCCCGGCGGTGGATTCCGGCGGTCCGTGACGCGCTGCCGTGGCGCGTTGCCGCCTTCTTTTACGCGCTCGTCCTGATCTACCTCTTCCGGCCGATGACGGGGCGCTACATCAACGTTCCGGTCGACTTCATCAACATCCTGCCGCCGTGGGGAAACTGGAACCAGCGGCGGCTGCTATCGAATCCTGAGATGAACGATCTGGCCATGCAGATCGTGCCGTGGGCGCATCAGGCGCGCGAAGCGTGGCGCTCGCTGCACTTCCCGATCTGGAACGCGCTGGCCGGCTGCGGATATCCGCTGCTCGCCAACGGACAGAGCTCCGCGATGTCGCCGCTGCGCCTGCTCGCGCTGCCTCTGCCGCTCGGCTACGCGATGACCGCCGAGGCCGCGATGAAACTGCTGATCGCGCTGACGGGCATGTATCTCTTCTGCCGGCGCCGCTACGACGAATTGCCCTCCGCGATCGGCGCGATCGCGTTCGCCTTCTGTACCTTCCTCATTACGTGGTTGCATTTTCCTATCGTTACCGTCGCGGCCTGGCTGCCGTTCGCGTTTCTCGCCATCGAGCTGTTGATCGAGCAGCGCACGTACCGGCGATTTCTCTTCGCCGTCGTCGTCTGGACCGTGATGCTCTACGGCGGCCATCCGGAAACGGTCACGCACGTGACGTTCTTCGGAGGCCTCTTCGCGCTCTGGATCGCATTCGTCGAGCCCCGAATGACGCCGGAGGCGTGGCGCGACGCGATCCGCTCGCTCGCGTTGACCGCATTCGCGATCTTCATCGCCGCGCTGCTGGCGTCGCCGTTCATCGCCACATTTGCCGAGACGGTGAAAAAGTCGCAGCGGTTTCAAGAGCTGCAGGTCCACGCGAACGAGGAGCCGCCGTTCTCCGATTTCGCCTCCGCCATCGGCACGTTCCAGCCGAACTTCTACGGTCATGCGCCGGGCGAAAAACCGTGGGGTCCCGCCACCGCCGAGTCGATCACCGGCTTCGCCGGCATCCTCGGCATCGCCTCGTGGTTTGCATTGCTCTTTCGCGCGATCGCGGAACGCCGCTTTCGCACGCGCGAATTCTTTCTGGTCATCCTCGCGCTATTCGCCGTCGGCATCGTCTTCAACTGGCCCGTCATCAGCGCGGTTTTCCATTTCGTCTTCCGCTTCGCCGCGAATGCGCGCCTGCGGCTGTTCCTCTGCTGGATCGCCGCCGCATTGACAGCCGCTGCGATCAATATCGCGCGCCGCGAACGCTCGATCCACTTTCTGGCCGGTGTCCTGACCACCGCCGCGATCCTGCTCGGCCTCATTCTGTCGCGGTCCTTCCCCTCGGACGCTGCGAAGGACACCGCCATCATCGCCATCCTGCCGAGCGTGCTCGTGCTCGTTCTGTCATCCCTTTTCGTTCTGCAGCCGCGTGGACGCCACATCGCCGCGATGCTGGTCGGCGGCGCACTCGTCGCGGAGTTGTGGACGGCGACGGATGGCTGGAATCCCGTGCTGCCCGCGGACGCGATGTATCCGACCACGCCGCTCATCGAGAAGCTGCAGCGGCTGCAGCAGTCCGCGCCACGCAACGCGCCCTTCCGCATCGTCGGAATCGGGGCGGCGCTTTTTCCGAACACGCAGGCGATGTACGGCCTCTCCGACATCCGCACCCATGACCCGATGGCCTTTGGCCGCTACCTCGGCTTGCTGCGCCTGACCACGAATCTCGAGACGAACGAGTACTTCGCCAAGTGGTCGAACGCCGAGACGCCGTTGCTCAACTATCTCAACGTGCGCTACATGGCCGGCGACCCCGGTCTCGATCCCGGCGATCCCCGCCGCTACCAGCTCGTCTACGAAGGCCGCGATGGCCGGATCTTCGAGAACCGCGACGTGAAGCCGCGCTTCTTCGCGGCGCACGACATCGTCCTCGAGTTTCGCCACGACCACTTCGCGCAGACACTGACCGAGCACGATTTCTCGAAGCAGACGGTCGTCAACATCCTCCCCATCGACAACGATCGAATGCGCAGCGATCTGCTCGCGCCGAAAAGTGATCCAGTCGTGCAGATCGTGGAAGCGGCGGACACAAACTTCCGGCTCCGAATCCGCTCCCAACGCTACGCACTCATCGTCAGCAGCCAGCCGTGGTGGCCCGGGTGGCGCGTTTTCCGGAACGGTCAGCGCATCGCCCCGCAGCTCGTCAACGGCGCGTTCCTCGGCTTCACGATTCCGCCCGGCAACTGGGACATCCACATCGATTACTTCCCCTGGTCGTTCTACGGCGGCCTCGCCGGCGCCATCGTCACGGCGCTGCTGTTGATGGCCTGGCCATTCGCGCGATCGCGAATCCTCCGCCGAGGATGATGAGCGCGATCGGAATCAACGAGCGCGCGTCGCCGGGAGCGGTGAGCAGCTCGCCGATGTTGAAGCTGGCCCACTCGGACGCCGAGTCATCCGGCGCGTGACGTGAGAAAACGATCGCTTCGTCGAGCGTCATTCGGTTCACCGAGGTGTGGCCGGTGAATGTCGCGGCAGTCCACGGGTACGTGATCGGTACGAGCGGCGAAAAGTGGCCGTTTATGAGCAGCGGCACGATGTACTGCGTCAACGGCCGCGGGATCGTGGCGGACGGCTGCGGATCGACGGCGGCCGCTGCGAAGTTGATCGCGAATGAGAGCGCAATCGCGGCGTAGGCGATTGCGCGGCGGCGCATGTGCACCAACGCCATCATCATCAGCGGAATGACCGGCACGAGATAACGGCCGCCGATTCCGAAGCCGCCTTCCCATCCATTGAAACTGATGTTGAAGAGGAGGAACGCCGCGATGACGATCAGCGACGCGGCGCAGACGGTTCGTTCGGCGCGCCACCAGGCGCGGAAGCCGAGGAGCGCAACGAGCAAAACGGGCGCGAAAAAAAACAGACCTCGGTACGGAGAGAAGAGGACCGCGGCGGTGATGCGCGCCGTCGGCAATCGAAAGACTCCCATCGCGGCGCCGCGCGTCAGAAAGCGCGGATCTTCGTGCGCGATGCTGATCGTGAAAATGCTGCCGAAGCAGACGTACTGATACGCCGCAAGGGCGGCGAGCGGAGCAATCGCCGCGGCTGCGTAGCGCGCAAGGCCGCGACGTTCGACGAACGCGAAGACGATGAGCGCCGGCGCGCAGAGGTAATTCATCGCGGTCGCCAACGCCGCCGCGAAGCCGGCGCGCGCGCGATGCGGCGTCGTCAGCGCGTACACGAGGAGCGCCGCACTCGGCGCGTGCAGCATGAAGATCGTCGCGTACGGCAGGACCTGCGTCGCGAGCACCGATGACGCCGCGACGATCGCCGCCCAGCGCGCATCGACGCCGCGCCTGCGCGCGTAGCCGAAAATCATCGGCGGGATCAGCGCCGCCGGCAGCGCAACGCAAAGCAGCGAGCAAAGCCAGACGTTGATCGTCAGCAGCATCGCATCGCCAGGATGTGCGCCGCGTGACGCTTCGAATGAGTGCAATGCCGCATATGGAATCGCCGCGATCCACGACATCGCCGGCGATTTGTTCGAGTAGATATGACCGCGCGCAAAGGCCACGTCGCCGGTATTGCGCGCCAGCGAATCGATCGCGAACGTGTGCCGTTCGACGATGGCCCGCGTCAGGTCAAACTGCGAATTCTGGTTCCATCCGCCGCCCGCGAAAAAGTAGCCGCATGTGACGAAGGTGAGGATGCCGAGCCACTCTGCGATGCGGCGATCGCTCTTCGAGAGAATGCTGTTCACTGGATTGCCTTTCACTGGGTTCGCAGGGTCAGGCACTGCATCTTGCGACAGCACAGACAAGAGTGTCTGTGCCACACGGGCTGTGCGGGTGCTTGGGAGAGCGAGTGTGGCACAGACACTCCTGTCTGTGCCGTCGAGGCTCGGAAGGTCTGAGAAATTATCGGCCCGACAGTCCCGCGTAGCCGCCGCGAAGGTGTTTGCTACGCGTGAAGCCGGCGTCGCGGGCGACGTCGAGGGCGCGGGCGGAACGTCCGCCAGTCTGGCAGTAGAAGACGACGTCGGCATCGCGCGGAAGTTCGTCGAGGCGATTCGGAAGCTCGCCGAGCGGGATGTGCCGCGCGCCTTTGACGTGCCCAGCATCCCATTCGTACTGTTCGCGGACATCGACCGCGATCGCGTCACCGATCTCCGTCACCTCGTGAACGTTTGCGGGATTGCAGAACTGGTCGTAGTCGATGAGTCGCGTGATCGCCGCGTGGGAATCGTGCTGCTGCTTGAGCCGCAGAGTTCGAAACGACATTCGGAGCGCGTCGAAAAGGAGCAGACGACCGACGAGCGTTTCGCCGATTCCGGTCAGCAGCTTGATCGTTTCCGTTGCCTGGATCGTGCCGATCACGCCGGGCAGCACGCCGAGCACGCCGCCTTCCGCGCACGATGGAACGAGATGCGGCGGCGGCGGTTCGGGGTAGAGGCAGCGGTAGCACGGCCCGTCGGCGGCGGAAAAAACGGAGGCCTGACCCTCGAAGCGGAAGATCGAGCCATACACGTTCACCTTGCCGAGGAGGACGCAGGCATCGTTGACCAGGTAGCGAGTGGCGAAGTTATCGGTGCCATCGACGACGACGTCGTATTTCTCGATGATTCCGAGCGCGTTGTCCGAGGTCAGCGCCGTGTCGTGCGTGTCAATGACGATGTCGGAATTCAGATCCAGCAGCCGCGCCTGCGCCGCTTCGACTTTCGAACGGCCGAGGTCGGAAGTTCCGTAGAGCACTTGCCGATGCAGATTGCTGGGATCGACATCATCGAAATCGACCAGTCCGATGCGGCCGACGCCGGCGGCAGCGAGGTAGAGTCCGACCGGACTTCCCAATCCGCCCGCGCCGACGACCAGCACCGATCCCGCCTTCAGTTTCTCCTGCCCTGCCTCGCCAACCTCGGGGAGGATGAGATGGCGTGCGTAACGGGCGCGTTCGGATGTAGTCAGCATGTTCGTTTGTCATCCCTGAGCTGCCGAAGCCGCATAACGCGTAGCGTGACGCGGCGCGGGATAACTGTCATCCAGAGCCGCCGAAGCTGCGTAGCCGAAGGCGAAGCAGCGCAGGACGGCGAAGGATCCCCGGCTGATAACAACGGGACGGGCGGGTGGCAAGAACCACCGCCCCATCCCGGTTACCAGCCGGGGATCCTTCGACCGTCCTGCGCTGCTTCGGCTTCGCCGCGCAGCTTCGGCGGCTCAGGATGACAGTTACGGCAGCAACTTCGAAACGATCTCCTGCAACTTCCGCCCGTCCACCCGCCCTTTGTACTTGGCGGATGCTTCCTTCATCACCTTGCCCATGTCCTTTTTCGACTGCGCGCCGGTGGAGGCGACGATGTCGCGGACGCCGGCTTCGATCTCAGCGTCTGTTAAATCCGCGGGGAGCCAGGTCTTGAGCAGCTCCATCTCGCTCTGCTCTTTCGCGGCGAGCTCGGGACGATTGCCTTTCGTGTATTGCTCGATCGAGTCCAGACGCTGTTTGACCGCTTTGCGGATCACGGTCATCGCTTCTTCGTCGCTCAGCTCGTGGCCGACTTCGATCTGTTGATATTTGAACGCCGATTGCAGCATGCGCAGCGTGGAAAGGCGCTCGGCGTCGCGCGCTTTCATGGCCGCGGTGAGCTCGGCGCGAATCTTCTCAGTCAGTTCACCCATATTGCGCTACTCCTCGGCGCATTCTATTCTCGCCGGCCATGCCGCTCGACGTTGCCGCACTCCTCCGCGAAACGGGCGCGCTGCTCAGCGGGCACTTCCGGCTGTCGTCCGGACTGCACAGCCCCGGCTACGTGCAATGCGCGTTGCTGCTCGAACATCCGCGCAACGCGAAGGCGATCGGGATCGCGCTCGCGGAGAAATTGAGGATGATGCAGCGGTCGAAGATCGTCGCGCCGGCCCTCGGCGGCGTGATCATCGGTTACACGGTTGCCGAGGCGCTCGATGTGCCGTCGATCTTCACGGAAAGGAAGGACGGTGCGATGACGCTGCGGCGCGGCTTCCGGATCGCCGAGGGCGAGCGGGTGGTGATCGTGGAGGATGTAGTGACGACGGGGAAGTCGACGCGCGAGACGGCGGCGGTGGTGGAGGGACTCGGAGGCGTCGCGGCGGGGTTCGCCTCGATCCTGAACCGGAGCGGGATGTCGAATCCGTTCGACGCGCCGTATGCGTCTTTGCTGACGTTGGATCTTGCGACGTACGACGAAGCTGATTGCCCTCTCTGCGCCTCGGGCGTTGCTATCGATTCGCCCGGATCGCGATATTCAAAGTAATAGACTCGGAATCGTGAACATCGAGCTGATCGCAGTCCGCGGGAACGAAGCCGAGTTGAACATCGACGGCCGCACGCACTTCGTGCCGTTCGTGAACAACGGCTCGGAGATCAGCTTCGCGTATGACGGTGAGATCTGGATCGTCGAGATCGCCGACAAATCGCGAGCGCGGGCGCGGCATCGCGATCATTCGATGATCGCGCCGATGCCGGGTGTGGTGTTGAAGATCCTCGTCAAGGTTGGCGATGAAGTCACCAAAGGCACGCCGCTGCTCATTCTCGAGGCGATGAAGATGGAGCACCAGATCACGGCGCCGCGCGACGGCACCATCGCTTCGATCAACTGCAAGGAAGGGGAGATGGTGCAACCCGGTTTGGACCTCGTGACACTCGCATGAAGATCACGATCGATCACGTCCATGTCGTCGAAGTCGGTCCGCGCGACGGGCTGCAGAACGAGAAAGTCGTCATCCCCACCGAGGCGAAGATCGACTACATCACCGCGCTCGCGGACGCTGGACTGACCACCATCGAAGCCGGTGCGTTCGTCAGTCCGAAGTGGGTGCCGCAGATGGCCGATACCGCTGAGGTCTATCGCAACATTCCGAAGGACCCTGGCGTCGACTACCCCGTGCTCGTGCCGAATATGAAAGGACTCGAGCGCGCCATCGAGACGGGCGTGAAGTCGATTTCGATCTTCACCGCAGCGTCGGACACCTTCAACAAACGCAACATCAACATGTCGATCGACGAGTCGTTCGCGAACTACACGCCGGTCGCCGCGCGTGCGCGTGCCGAGGGGATGCGCGTGCGCGGCTATGTGTCGACCGCGTTCGGCTGTCCTTACGAAGGCGACGTCGCCCCCGAAAAAGTACTCGAAGTCTCCGCGCGCCTCCTCGATCTCGGATGCTACGAAGTCTCCGTCGGCGACACGATTGGCGTCGGCACGCCGGTGCAGGTGCAGGGCGTCATCGGAATCCTGCTTCAGGTGATTCCGGCATCGAAACTGGCCATGCACTTTCACGACACGCGCGGCACCGCGCTGGCGAATACCCTCGCGGCGCTGGAGATGGGAATTGCGACGTTCGACGCATCGTCGGGCGGACTTGGCGGATGCCCCTACGCGCCCGGTGCCAGCGGCAACATGGCCACGGAGGACCTCGTCTACATGCTCGAGAAAATGGGGATCGACACGGCCATCGACCTGAAGCTGCTCGTGGCCGCGTCGCAGATCATCGCGCCGTACCTCGATCATCCGCTGCCGGGACGTTACCTCCAGGCGGCTGTGAAATCGAGCGCGCAGGTCGCGACCGCGAGCGCGGTCGTTCAGTAGCGCTTCGCGCGTTGTCGGTTGTCGGTGAACGGGTTGTCTGTTGTCTGTGGTCCGTTGTCTCTGAGGGGTCTTTCTTCGCGCGTGCGATGATGCCGCGCGCATGAGCTCCGACAACAGCCAACCGACAACCGACAACACACGCCCAGCGTGGAGAAACGGCTGGTTCATCCTTCCCTGGCAGGTCATCTTTCGCGACGTCGACGCGTTCGGCCACGTCAACAACGCCGTCTATCTCACCTACTTCGAATGGGCGCGCGCGCAGCTCTGGTTCGCGATCACCGGCGTCGAGGGACTGCCGACGGACATCGGATTCATCGTGGCGCGCGCCGAGGTCGACTTCAAATTGCAGATCGGTATGGAGCCGATCGACATCTGCATCCGCATCTCCGAAATGCGCGGCACGTCATTCGACACTGTGTATGAAATCCGCAAACGGAACGGCAACGTAGCGGCGACGGGGAAGGTGATCGTCGTCCTGTTTGACTGGAAAGCGCAGACGAAGATGGCGATCAGCGACGAGCTGCGGCAGAAAGTGCACGCGTTTCAGCAGGAGACGCCGAAATCCATTTGATACACTCCCGGCCATAACTCACGGCCGCGGCGGAGCTTCCTCGTGATTACCGGGTTCAACACGGACATCAAGCACAACGAGAAGGTCTACCACATCCAGACCGAGGACAAGGGCCTCCAGAACCCTTACATCGAGTCGCTGGTCTACGTCGGCGGTGAGATTCTCGCGTCGAAGAAAACGTCGTATGCCGAGCAGGCCGGCGCGGGCGTCGATGAGAAGTGGATCGGCGGTCTGATGGAGCAGCAGCATCGGACCATGATCGCGGCCATCAAGCGGGGACGTTTCGATGTGGTCGCGGATGTGACGAAGTCGACGCCGCGTCCGACGATGTCGGTGCCGATGCCGGGGCCGACGCGCGTCGAACCACCGCCGCCGCTGGCCATCGACGAAGAGAAGACGCTCGATCAGGTCATCATCGACTATCTCGCCTCCGAGGCTGAGAGCGAGCATCTGGAACTGTCGTTGATGAGCAGCACCGAGTTTTATGCCGGCATGCCGGTCGAGCTGCGGGTCGCGGCGAAGAAAAGCCTCTCGCAGAATCCGATCGCTGCCGCCGCCATCGAGGTGAAAGTAATTTCCACCGTCGAGCCGCCGCGCGTGATCTTCCGCGGCAAGACCGCCGCCGACGGCACGACGGTGATCCGCTGCACGATCCCGCAGTTCGCCGAGGGGACCTCAGCGATCATCATTTCCGCGTCAAGCCCGATGGGAAATGATGAGGTGAAGCAGTTGGTGAAGAGGAAGAAGTGAACCTGTCATCCAGAGCCGCCGAAGCGACGTAGGCGAAGCCGGAGTCGCGCAGGACGGCGAAGGATCCCCGGCTGGTAACGGCGGGCGGGTGGCGGCGATTTAGAACCACCGCCCATCCGGGTTATCAGCCGGGGATCCTTCACCGTCCTGCGCCGCTCAGCCTGACGGCTATGCGGCTCCGGCGGTTCAGGATGACATTGGTCCCCTTCCTGCAAAAGCACCTCATTCCGCAATGCCTCGGCATCGTTTTACTCGAGCTCTGACCCTTCTCGCCGGACTGGTGCTGGTGACGTATCTGCTCATCAGCCTCTATCTGCCGTCCTCGCGCTGGCTCATCTTCGGCGTCGACAAGCACACCGGTGTCGTCCGCGTCGTGCAGAACACGGTCACGTTTCTGCCGCCGCACCAGTTCTTCCGATTGAAATTCGAGCGCCGCGAGGGGGCCGCGCAGCGCGACGGCATCATCCGCATCACATCAAAGGAAGGCGTGCCGGTCACCGTCTACTACCGCCTCCGCTTCGACATCTCAGGCGACCGCCTCCCCGACGCGGCGCGGATGGTCGACGAGGGATGGAACGGCTGGATCCGCGCGCGCGTCGCCGAGGCCGTTTCGGCCGTGACGCAACAGATTCCGATCGAGGATTTGCTCTCGCCAAACTCCTCATTCAATTCGCAACGCGATCCGCTGCGGAAGACCGTGGCCAACCATCTCGCCCGCAGCGGATTGAAAGTCACCGCGTTCGAAGTGGCGCGATTCGAGGCCGACCGCGACGCACTCCTCCGCGCGAAACGCGCCGAGCTGCGGCGCGACGCTCGCAGTACGCCGTCGCGCGTCGTGGTCTTCGCGATCGACGGCGCCGACTGGGAGCTGCTCCACGAGCTCGCTGACGACGGCCGCATTCCGAACATCAAGGCGCTTTCCGTCGGCGGCACGACCGGATCGCTGCAGACCATCCAGCCGACGGTCTCGCCGATGGTGTGGACCACGGTCGCCACCGGCATGACGCCCGACCGTCACGGCGTCATCGATTTCATGGACCGCGCGCACCATCAGCCTGTCGATTCCTACTCGCGGCGCGTGCCGGCCATCTGGGACATCGCCGACGCCTTCGGACGGCCGGCTCTCGTGTCCGGCTGGTGGACGTCGTGGCCTGCCACGGCGCCGAACAGCATCTTCTACGACATGCCGGTCGAGCAATCGGCGAATGCCGTCTATCCGGCGGAACTGACCGACCGCGTCACCTCGCTCGCCGTTCCGCCGGAAACAGTCGGCTATCCGCAGGTGCGGCGTTTCCTGAACATCGCGCCGGAAGAGTGGGACGCCGCCATCAACGCCAACAATCCTGCCGATCCGATCGTGATCTTTCGCCGCATCCTCGCCAAAACGTGGAACGATCATCGCGTCGCCATCAATCTCTACAACGACCAGCGGCAGCACGGGCAGGACCCGATGCTGACGATGATTTCGTACGAGGGCACCGACGCCGTCAATCACCTCTTCGCGCCCTTTCATCCGCCGTACCGCGAAGGGATCAGCGAACAGAGCTACCGCAAATTCTGGCCCGCCGTCGCGAACTACTATTCCGAGGTCGACCGGCTGATCGGCGAGTGGATGGGAGTCTTGCCGCGCGACACGACCGTCATGATCGTCTCGTCGTACGGCTTCCGCTGGGGCAAGAACCGGCCGCGGAGCATGCCCAACGGCGGCGCGGCCCTTTCCGATCACCGCAACCCCGGCATCTTCATCGCGTACGGTCCGCACGTCGCACCGAACCGCGGTACGCATTCCACGTCGGTCTACGACGTCACCCCGACGCTTCTCTCGCTCCTCGGCCTGCCACCGTCGACGGAGATGCCAGGCCATGCTGCCGACTGGGCCTTCCGTGACATCGCGCCGATCACCTCGGTGCGCGTGGTCAGCTACGGGGAGTTTGTCAGCAGCAAGCCGGCGCCTGCGGCGGCGCGCCAAAGCGCCCCGGCATACGCGCAGGAACTGCAGGCCATCGGTCACCTCAACGATCCGTCACGCAACCTCACGCCGGTGCTCGAGGATGAGAATCAGGACTCCGCGCAACGCACCGCCGCGCCGCTCTCGCCGGAACGATGGGGCCAGTACGCGTACTACAACAACCTCGGCATCGAGCTTCGATCGAAGGGGAAGATGAGCGATGCCGTCGATGCGTTCGACCGCGCCATCGACATCAATCCGACGCGCGCTACTCCGCATCTGAACGAAGCGATGACGATGTTCGATCGCCAGCAGTACACCGCCGCCGACGATCAGTTCCTGAAAGCCGCCGCCCTCGGCCTGCCGAATGCCGAGAACTACTTCATCGACTTCGCCGCGCTCTACCGCCAGCGCAACATGAACTCGCGCGCCATCGCGCTGCTGTATCAGGGACGAAAGCTTTTCCCGCAGTCGTACCTGATCAGCGCGAACCTCGGCTCGGCACTCCTCGACGCGCAGCGCTACACGGAAGGCGTTCCCGAGCTCGTTCGCGCTCTCGGCCTGCAGCCATCGTCGACGCTTGCCCTTAACAACCTCGGCCTCTTCTACGCGAAGCAGAATGACTACGGACGTGCCCTCGATTTCTGGAACCGCTCGCTGTCGATCGAACCGCATCAGCCGCAGATTCGCGACGCCGCCGTCGCCGCGCGATCGCGGCTTTAACTACCCCCGCGTCATTCGCCGCACGCCGTTCGCCGTCGCGATCAATGCCTCGGACGCTTCCGTCGGAAAGAAGCCGGTTTCGACAACACCCGCGAGTGGCGAAATCGCGGCAACGACATCCGCGATGTCCGCGGCATCCGGGACGCGAATGTCGAGGATGCGGTGACCTTCATCGGTAATCCGCGGCTGGTCGTCGCGAAGCCGGAGAACCGGATTCAGTCCCATCGTTGTAAACCGCGCATGCAGGACATCGAGCGCGAATGGGGTCACTTCCACCGGGAGCACTCCGACGCCGAGCCGTGCGACGATTTTCGATTCGTCGGCGATGACGATGAATCGCCTGGCCTGCTGCTCGACGATCTTCTCGCGCAGCAGCGCGCCGCCACGGCCTTTGATCAGGCGGAGTTGCGCATCGATTTCATCCGCGCCGTCGATCGCCAGATCGAGCGGTGCGATCTCCGCGAGCGCGAACAGCGGGATATTCAGCGATCTCGCCTGCTCTTCGGTCTGATTCGACGTGCAGGTGCAGCGGATATCGCGCAGCTCCCCGCGCTTGATCGCGTCGCCGAGGAGCGTCACGAATTCTTTCGCCGTGCTGCCCGTGCCGAGGCCGAGCGACATGCCGGTGACGACGGAGCGGAGCGCTTCGCGCGCGGCTTCGATCTTCTGCTGTTCCGCGGACATCGCGGCGAGTTTATCTGTTATCCTTTTTCGTCGACTGACAGTTTTGAGGGAGGGCGTGATGGGGGATATCAAGCTGTTTCAGGTCTGCTATGAAGGCGAGCTGACGCTGGCCGTTTCCGAAGCGATGCGGCGGCTCGGCGCCGAACCCAATTTCGATCAGAGCTGGAACGTCTGGCTGCCCGAAGGCGGCCACGCCGAGCTCCTCGTGCGCTACCTGCGGATCGAAGTCGGCGACGAAGCGCGCGTCCTCATCGGCTGCTCGCAGTTCACCAGCACGCGCGACTTCCTCCTCATCCGCCACAGCCTCACACCCGGCGCCGATTACAGCGAGCTGCACGACGCCATCGGCCGTCTCGGCGTCGTCATCGACCTGCCGTTCGAGTCGACATTCGTCGTTCAGTCCGACGACCGCACAGACGTAAACACGCTCGGCATGGCCCTCGGCGAGCTCTGTCCCGACGACGCGCTGTTCGTCACCGGCATCAGCCACGACTGGGCCTACTGCGACGGAACCACGAGCCAGATGTTTGTCGCGGAGCAGGAGCCGAAGAGCATTCAGTTCCGGACGTTTTAGTCTGTAGAGGTTGAACCACAGAGACACAGAGGACACAGAGAACTCTTTGTGATCTTTGTGCCTCTGTGGGGTAGTGTTCTGATTTGAGTTCGGGCTTACCATCGATGCGATTGGCCTTACCCATCGATGCGAGCGAGCTGACCCATCGATGCTATCGGGCTGACCCATCGATGG
>DATART010000018.1:0-4842 GCA_036264035.1 Thermoanaerobaculia bacterium
GGGCGTAGGTCAACATATCTTCGTACGACGTCCGCGACGTCGTGTCCTCGCCGTCAGTGAGGATGATCAGCGCCCGGCGGCCTTGCAGCGTGCGGAAGCGATAGAGGCCGGTGACGATCGCGTCGTACAGCGCCGTTCCGCCGCTCGCTTCGGGGATCGCATTCACCTGCGATTGCAGCGACGACACGTCGGTCACGAACGGCGACGCTGACTTCGCGTCGAATGCGAATCCGGTCACGAATGCGCGGTCGCCCGGCCGCATGATCTTCTTGAAGAACTCCAGCGCCGCCGACTTCGCCTGCTCCATTCGCGGCTTCATGCTGCCGGAATGGTCGATCAGCACGCCGGCCGCGATCGGCAGGTTCGACGCGTAATTAAAGCTGGTGATCTTCTGCGGCTTGCCCTGTTCGAGAACGGTGAAATCCGGCTGCTTGAGGTCCGTGACCGGCAGTCCCGCGCGATCGGTCACCATCACCGGCAGTTCGATGAGATTGACTTCGATCTCCTCGGAAAAACGATCGCCGTTGAGAAAGAGCAGATCGCTGGCCTCGTAGTTCGTCTCGTCGGTGACCGAGGCGCGGACGAAGTCGACGCCCTTCAATTGCGAGGCGGCAACGTTGAGCGCGTACGGCGGCGCGTTCCACTCGTGCAGCTTCTTCTGTCCCGCGAAAAATACCGCCGACTTGATCGTGGTCGCTTTCGGATTCTGCACGCTCAGCTTGAAGTGCGATACGCCGTCGGGCGTGACGGTGCGCGTGATCTTCACTTCCAGCGGGGTCTCGTGCTCGTTGACGACGAAGGCATCGGCGTCGACGTAGCGGCCCTGCGCGTCGTAGCCGACGGCGCGCACTTCCACGCGTTTCGGCAGCGCGCCGAGGTCGAGCTCCGCGCGGTAGGGCGGCGCGTTGCGCGCCAGGATGCGCTTGCCTTCGACCCAGAATTCGACGCGCTTCACCGGCGGCTGCACGTCGACCTCGACGATGAACAGGTTCGGCGCGACGTCGCGCCGCGGCGGGATGATCTTCACCGCGCCGCTGGTCTCCGGCACCATCCCCTCGGCAAGGATCGCTTCGGCGTCGTCGCCTTCTTTGGCGAGGTACGCCTTGTTCATTTTCGCGATCGTGAATGTCTGCGTCGCCTTCGCCAGAATCACCGGCGTCTGCTCTTCGAGCGGGACCATCAGCTTCGCGTCGACGTCGGCATTGCCCGGCTGGAGCGTCTGCACCGAGGTCAATGGATTCGGCGTCGAAGGCTCGATCGGATAACGAAAGCGCTTTACGACTTCGCCGTTCTGCGAGATCGAACCGGTGAGGACGAGCGGGACGCCGGAGGGCGCGTCTGTCGGAATCGTGAAGCGATAGGAAATGCGCGTGACGACGCCGCCCTGCGCGGAATCGCCGAGCGGATCGAGCGTGATGTTGATCTTGCCCTCGGCAGCGAACAGCGACGCGGGGAAAACGAAGAGCGCAAGCAGCGCACGTTTCATCTCGCCATTCTCCACGTCCGGCCCAGGCACGGCGATAGAATCTGCGGTTGCTGTATGGCCTTGCCACCGCTTCGTTACCGGGCAGTCCTGAACCACAGAGACATAGAGGACACGAAGAGGGTTTCTCTGTGCTCTCTGTGCTCTCTGTGCTCTCTGTGCTCTCTGTGCTCTCTGTGCCTCTGTGGTCGAACATCTGGCGGTCGCGCGTGAAGTACCGCTTCGCGTTTTTCGACGTCGATTCGACGCTCGTCACGATCGAGGGGATCGACGTGCTCGCGGACGGCAATCCGGAGATCGCGAAACTCACCGACGCCGCGATGAATGGCGAGATTGCGCTCGATCAGGTGTACGCGAAACGGTTGGAGATGATCCGCCCTTCGAAGGAGCGCGTGGGCCAACTTGGAACGAAGTACGTTCAGTCGGTGGTCGATGGAGCAACGGAGACGATTGCGGCGTTGCAGGACAACGGAGTCATCGCCCACCTCGTCACCGCGGGCATCGAGCAGGCCATCCGTCCGCTCGCCGACGCGCTGAACGTCCGCAACGTCCACGCGGTGAAACTCACATTCGATGCGGACGGCAATTACGCGGACTTCGATCGAAGGTCATTCCTCACAAGGGCCGGCGGCAAGGAGCTGGTCGTGCGCGACATCCGCGCGCGTTCACACGGCAGAGCCGCATTCGTCGGCGACGGCGTCAGCGATCTCGATGCGAAGCCGGCCGTCGACCTCTTCATCGGATTCGGCGGCGTTGTCGTGCGGCCGCGCGTGAAGGAGAATGCGGACCTCTACGTCACGAACCTTCGCGACGTGCTGCGACACCTTTTATGACCAACGCCAACTTCTTCGTCCCCGGCCCGACGTGGGTTCGTCCCGAAATCCTGCAGCAGATGACTCGCCCGATGATCGCGCACCGGTCGTCGGAGTTCGGCGATCTGTTCATGCGCGTGGCCGCCAATCTGCGGCCTCTCTTCGGCACGACGGGCGATACGTTTGTCGCCTCGTGCAGCGGCACCGCTCTCCTCGAAGCGTCGCTGACGAATTGCGTCCCGCGCCGCGTTCTGGTGACGACGTCCGGCGCCTTCGCCGAACGCTGGCTGGCCATCGCGGAGAGCCTCGGCCTCGAGATCGATCAACTCGATGCCGGATGGGGCAACGCCGTCGATCCCGAGCGGCTTGCCGATCACCTTGCGTCGCGGAGAACGCAGTACGACGCTGTCACGCTTACGCACAATGAAACGTCCACCGGCGTCACGAATGACGTCGCCGCACTCGCGCGCGTCGTCCGCGAAGAGTCGCCGAACACGCTCATCCTCGCCGACGCCGTCTCGTCGCTTGGCGGCATCGAAGTCCGTTTCGACGAATGGGGACTCGACGTCTGCCTGGCCAGCGTGCAGAAGGGGATCGCGCTGCCGCCCGGCATCACGGTCTTCGCCGTCTCGCCGCGTGCGCTGGCCCGAGCGGCGAAGCGTCCATATCGCGGCACTTATCTCGATTTTCTCAGCTACAAAAAACACGCGGACGATGGCAACGTCCCTTCGACGCCGTCGATCTCGCACTTTTACGCGCTCGCAAAACAGCTCGACGACATCATCAATGTCGAGACGCTCGACGCGCGCTACCGCCGCCACGAAGCGATGCGCGAGACCACCATCCGCCGCACCGCGAAGTACGCGCGACTGGCCTCCGATCCCACACACGCGTCGGCCACCGTTTCCGCACTCGTTCCCGTTCGTCCTCCCGACGAGCTGCGCGCCGCCATGAAGAAACGCGGCTTCACCCTCGGCGGCGGTTACGGCAAGTGGAAGCCGGACACATTCCGCATCGGCCACATGGGCGACATCCAGCTCGAGGATCTCAACGCCATGCTGGACGTGCTTGAAGAGGTTGCGACGTCATGAAAATCCTCGTCACCGACACGCTTGCCGATTCCGGGCTGGCCATCCTGCGCGCCGCGAGCGATATGGAAGTCGACTATCGCCCCGGCCTCAAAGGCGACGCGCTGCTGAAAGCCGTGTCGGAATCCGACGCGCTGATTACGCGCAGCGGGACGGCGGTCACCGAGGAGCTGGTGAATGCGGGCGACCGGCTGCGCATCGTCGGCCGCGCCGGCGTCGGTCTCGACAACGTCGACGTCGATGCGTGCACCGCGCGTGGCATCCTGGTCATCAATGCGCCGACCGCGAACATCATGTCGGCCACCGAGCACACGATGGCCATGCTGCTCGCGCTCTGCCGCAACATCCCCGAGGCGCATGCGAGCGTGAAGCGCGGCGAGTGGAACCGGTCGAAGTTTCTCGGAACGGAGCTCGACGGCAAGACGCTCGGCATCGTCGGCCTCGGGCGCATCGGCACACGAATCACGATCCGCGCGCGCGCGTTCGGCATGCGCGTGATCGCGTACGACCCGTACGTCGCGCCGAGCGTGTTCGACAAAGTAGGCGCGGAGCGCGTCTCGCTCGACGACCTCCTTGCACGCGCCGACGTCATCACCGTGCACACGCCGTTGACCGATGAAACGCGCGGCATGATCGGCGCGGCCGAGATGGCGAAGATGAAGGAGGGCGTCATCGTCCTCAACATCGCGCGCGGCGGCATCTACGACGAACAGTCGCTGGCCGACGCGCTCAACAGCGGCAGGATCGCCGGCGCCGCGATCGACGTTTATGTCGAAGAACCGCCGAAGGACAACCCGCTGCTGACGGCGAAGAACATCATCCTTTCGCCGCACATCGGCGCGAACACGATCGAGGCGCAGGATCGCGTGGCGGTGCAGACGTCCGAGATGGTCATCGACGCGTTGCGCGGCTCGATCTTCGTGTCGGCGGTGAACCTGCCGTTCGAAGGGCTGGCCGACTCCGATGCCGCCCCGTTCATCAGCATGGCCGAGAAGCTCGGCCTCTTCGCCGCGCAGATCATCAGCGGGCCGATCACGCGCGCCGCGGTCGAACTTTGGGGAGTGGACGAGCGGCTTACACGGATCCTCTCCGTCGCGGCGCTCAAGGGCATGCTCACGCCTCGGCTTGCGGAGTCAGTGAACTTCGTCAACGCCGAGCAGGTCGCGCAGCAGCGTGGCATCGCCATCGGCGCGACGACGCATCCGACGCCGCTCGATTACACGAACCTCGTCACGTTCCGCGCCTCGTCGGCCACCGATGAGACCTGCGTTTCCGCGACGCTCTTCAGCGAGAAGAACCAGCGCATCGTCTCCGTCAACAACTTTCGCGTCGAGTTCAAACCGGAAGGAACGCTGCTCTACATCATCAACAAGGACGTTCCCGGAGTCGTCGGCAAGGTCGGAACAATCCTCGGCGATCGCGAGATCAACATCGCCGAATACAACCTGGCGCGCGAGAC
>DATART010000078.1:0-7328 GCA_036264035.1 Thermoanaerobaculia bacterium
GTGCAACTGGTGCTGGTCGGCGATCTCTTTCAGCTGCCGCCGGTGGTGACGCCTCGCGATGAGGAGTTGATCGGGCGGCTGTATGCAACGCCGCATTTTTTTTCGGCGCGTTCTCTGAGGGGGTTGAAGTTCTTTCCGATCGAACTGGAGATCGTCTACCGGCAGCGGGACGCGTCATTCGCCGCGCTGCTCGCCTCGATTCGCGACGGCCAAGGTGCCGGGGAGGCGGTACGGCGGCTGAACGAATCGTGTGTTGGACGCGAGCTCGAAGGGCGGCACCTTATTCTCGTGCCGACGCGCAAGGCCGCCGCTGACGAGAATGAAGCGCGGTTAGCAGCGCTGCCGGGAACGCCGCGCACCTACGAGGCGCGTTGCGAAGGCTCGTTCGTGAAGGCAGGCGAGGATCGTCTGCCCGCGCCGCGGACGCTCGCGTTGAAAGCGGGCGCACAGGTGATGTTCGTTCGCAACGACGTCGAGCGGCGATGGGTGAATGGAACGGTGGGCGTGGTGAAGTCGCTGCACGATGACAAGGTCGTGGTTCGCCTCGATGACGGGACCACGCATGACGTCGAAACGATCGAATGGCAGGACATCCGATACGCCGCCGACGAGAAGACGAAGGAGATCGTCGACGAAGTCGCGGGAACGTTCGTCCAGTTCCCGCTGATGCCGGCATGGGCGGTGACGATCCACAAAGCGCAAGGGCTGACGCTGGCGCGCGTCATGGTGGACCTTGCGCGCGGCGCGTTCGCCGAGGGGCAGGTCTACGTCGCATTGAGCCGGTGTCAAACGATCGGCGGGTTGTCGCTCAGACGCGCGGTGCGTGTACAGGAAGTCCGTTGCAGTGAAGCGGCGCGCGTGTTCTACGGAAAGGTGCGGTCGCGGAGAAGGACTGATCCGCAGATGGCGCAGATCGAGGCAGATCAATCAGGATGAAACGGTCGCTTCCGCTTCGGCCTGCGCCAGGTGCTCTTCGATGAATGCCTCATCCCATCGACGGCTGATCACGCAGGAGTTGATGCCGCCGACGCCCATGCTCAGTTTGCCGCTGTAGCCGTGATCGAGTTCGCAGCCGTCGGCGGAGACGAATTTCGCGTCGTGAATTTTTACATCCGCGTGCAGATCGCCCTCGGTCAGCGGAATCGGATAGAGGCGGCCTTTGGACATGCCCAGATGTTGGGCCGTCAGTTCCCAGGCGCCGCCGACGGACATACCGTGGCCGAAGGTTCCTTTGCGCGCGGTGAAGAGGACGTCGGGATGCAGCATCTCCAGCGAGTTCTCGATTTCCGTCGCATCGCCGGGAGTGGCGGTGGCGTGCATGTCCCAGGTGGTTACGTCCGAGGCGCGCACGTCTTGCATCGCCTTCTTCATCGCCAGCTGCGGGCCACCCTTCGACGGCGTGATGATGTGATGCGCGTCGGACGACGTGCCGGCGCCGACGATCTCCATGCCGAGCGGACGGAAGCCTTGCGCCATCAGCTCCGCGGCGTCACCGATGATCCAGACGCACGACCCGCCCGCGATGTGCGTGCCCTTGAGCGCGGTCAGCGGGCGCGAGACGTCGGCGTCGGCGGAAAGGACGTTGGCGTTGTAGAACGCCGAAATGACCAGCGGGTGTGGCGGAGGATCGGTCATCCCGACGACGACGGCTTTCGCGTCGCCGAGGTTGATAGCGTCGACGGCCATCTTGATCGCGACGCCGAACGAAGCACATGCGGCCACCGGCGCGAAGGCCGGTCCGACAATGCGCCCGATCATCGACACCTGCGAGGCCGGGATGTTGGCGATGTTCCAAAGCAGGTTCGGCGAGACCGCCGCCCACGGTTCGTCGGGACAGCCCCACTTCCTGTTCAGCGCGCGGACTTTGTTCAGTTTCTGACGGATGGTGCTGAGCTTCGCGGAACCGGACGACGGCGGCACCGGTTCGGACTGGATATCTGCCGCTTCCGCGAGGTAGTGAATGAGCGCGTCGCTCTTCGCCGCCCAGAATTCTTCCCACGCATGCTTGGCGTCGATCCAGTCTTCGCAGCCGATGGTGAATTCGTCCGGATCGCGTGGCGCGGCGGGATCGTGCGCGCCGTCGATATGCGCGCGTAACGCAGCGCAGCGCTCGGGCATCGCCCAGAACTCGTTCCACTTGCGGAGCGCGCGGTCGTACGCGATGGTCTCGCTCGCGGTGATCGTGATCTCGCCGAGGCCGGTGCCGATGTAGACGTGGGCCTGGGTGCCGAGCGACTGGAGGTACTCCTCGATGCCGCGATTCTGCGTCAGCGATTGGATGAACGCGCCGATGCACGACAGCACCATCGGTCCCATTTTGTCTTTGAGTTGTTTGAACTTGGCGGGCGGAAAACGTTCGTCGAACCAGTCGTGGTAGGTTTCGAAGTCGAATTCAGGGTATCCGACCAGGAAATTTGACGGTCCGAACCCTCTGAATGGTGAAAGCCAGCTGTCGGCGCGCTCGAGATTCCGTTCGAATGCGGCGATGTCTGGAGACTTCGGAGCGACGACGCCCCATCCGAAAACACCGATCCGCTTCCGCGCGTCCATCGGCGGCGCATTGTAGCGAATCCTGTCAGGGAAATTGCATGGTGGCGTGAATCCGGCTTGATCGCTCCCTTGATGAGTATCCGCGATGAGGTGTTCGTGAAGAAAACAGCCACACTGTCGTTCCTGATGATGTTGACGCTCGCGCTTGCCGCCGCCGGCTGCCGCGGCCGAAAGCCGTCATCGGCGACCGGAACCGCGCAAACGACGCAGACCATCGCCCCGGTCGCCGCCCAGCCCGCCGTCAACGGCGGAGATGCGGTAACGCAAACCGTGGACGTGGAAGACGGACGCTCCGAAGATGACGGCGGCGTGCTGACGAATCCACAGACCGCGAAGACGACGACGGCGAAGCCGCCGAAACCGGCGCCGAAGAAAAAGCATTAGCGATTGCCGCTGGTCGCGCGCGCGGAGGCGCGTATCACAATCCAGCCCCGCGCTTTGCGCGGGGTCACGCGATGCACAAAGGTGACGCGGCCGCGGAGGCGGCCGCCACAAAATCGCGCGCGCGGAGGCGCGCTACATGATCTCCAAATCGTCGAACGCGATTCCGAGTTCCGCGCAGAGTTCCTCCAATTCCTGACGAAACGTACGCGTCGCATGGTGCTCCTCCTGGCGTTGAACGTACCGTTGCACGAATCGGATGCGATCGGGGCTGACCGAAAATGCGCCGAATCCGCGTTGCCATCGAAACATCGGAACGCGTTTTCGCAGCCAGTCGCCTGCCGATTTCTTAAGCTGGCCGATGACATCGGACAACGCGCAGGCCGGACCAAACCGCCCGACGAGATGGATGTGGTCCTCGACGCCGCCGACATAGACATCGGCGAAGCCGAGGCTGCGCGCGATGCCGGAGACGTAGGCGTGAAACTCAGGACGCAACGCGCGGTCCAGGAACGGACAGCGGCTCCACGTGGCGAAAATCACGTGAATGTAGACTACGGAGTATGTGTGCATGGTTGGTTTTGAACCATGCGAAAGTCCCGGCAATATCGTACCTCGGTTGGGAGTGTTGGTGGCCGCCTCCGCGGCCGGGTCGCCTCCGCGCGCACTTGCAGCGGCCGCCTCCGCGGCCGCGAATACGTCCCGACACGCCTGACCCCGCGCCGAGCGCGGGGCTGTATTGTGAAGCGCGCCTCCGCGCGCGGCCTGCGCGCCTGACGGCGTGCACAATTGTAGGGATGCCTGCGTCGCGCGAACGCGCGCAGCAAGGTATGGCTCCTGCGTCGCGTGAGCACGCACAGCTAAGGCGCGCGAACGCGCACACAGCGAGATAGGTCTCCGCGTAAGCGAACGCGCGCGCAACGAGCTAGGCCTCTGCGTCAAGCGAACGCACGGACAGCAAGGTAGGTCTCCTGCGTCGCGCGAACGGCACGGAGATGTGCCCGCCTGCGTCGCGCGCGGAGGCGCGCTTCACAATCCAGCCCCGCGCTCGGCGCGGGGTGATGCGATGCGCCAAGGTAGCGCGGCCGCGCAGGCGGCCGCTGCAAACCGCGCGCGGAGGCGCGCATCACACGCCTCGTTGGTACTCTACGCGTCGCGGATGAACTATGAGCCATTCATCGAACGCGATCTCGACGCGATCCCGGCGGTCGTCGCGGAGTTTCGCGCGGCACATTCAGCGGACGAGACGTGGACGACAATCACGCGGTTCGCGGTGCTTGCGTTTGCGCCGTCGCAGCATTCGATGCATGCGCTGCTGGCGTGCTTGTCGGTCTGGGATCTTCGCGAAGATCTCGGCGGACGGTTCGACGAGGCGGTCGTGCAATGCGCGATCTATGCGGCGGCGAGCAGGCAGCCGTGGAGCGAACCGCCGATGCTCGATCCGCCGAAGATCGATGACGATCAGCGCGGCGACCTCGGCGAACTTCGCGAAGCGATTGCGGCGTCGGATCGTTTGCGCGCGGAGCGGTGGCTGGCCACGCGCTACAACGATGACGATTTCGCATCCGACTACTTCGCGGTCGCGTCCGATGATTTCGAGGACCTCGGCCACAAGCTGATCGTCGCCTCCGCCGCGATGCGCCTAGCCGATCTCCTCGGTGAGAAAGGGCGGTACGCGATGCTGCGCGTCGGAGTGTGGGAGATGGTTGCGGTTGGGGGTGGGGAGTCGGGAGTCGGGGGCCGGAGTTTGGATCTCGATCCGCTTTGCAACGCGCTCGTGGCCAATGTCGTCGCGAACGACGGCGACATCGTCAGTGCCCATGCGTTGTTCCTTTTCGACGCAGCTCTGCAAACAAACGATGATGCGGTGATCGCGCGCGTCAGCGGTTATCTACGAACAGTGAACGCTCCGGCAACCGACAACCGACAACCGGCACCCGAAATCCCCGTCTACCCCTTCGCCCGCGATTACGGCGCCTGCCTGAAAGCGCATGCGATCGCGAAAAGGCTGCGGCCTCGCTTTCCGAACGCCGATTTCGACGGCATGCTGGCGGCGATGCATCGCAATCTGGAGAAGTCGTCCGAGGAGATGACGTTTGCGTAGAGCGCTGCCGCTGTTCGCGATCCTCTTCGCCGCGTGCGCGACCGCGCGAACGCAATCGCTGACGCGGCGCATCGACGCGATCCGGCATCGGCCGCAACTCGCCGGCGCAATCTGGGGCATCGACGTCATCGACGACTCCGGACGCACGATCTACGCGCGCAACGAAACGACGCTGCTGATTCCGGCGTCGAATCGCAAATTGTTCGCGGCGGCAACGGTCGCCTCATGCGAAGGGCTCGACCGCCGGATTCCGACGGAGCTGTGGCGCAACGGCGACGACCTCGTCATCCGCGGCGGCGGCGATCCATCCCTCGGCGGACGCTGGGCCTTCGACCGCGACGCCGTCTTCGCGCCGTTCGTCGATGCCTTGCATCAGCGCGGTATCGCAGACGTGCGCGACGTGATCGCGGATGTCTCGCTCTTCGATCGTGTCACCATCCCTTCCACCTGGAAAGTCGGAAACCTCGGCAGCGACTACGCCGTTCCCACAGACGCGCTCGCGTACAACGAGAACGTGGTCGGCGTCGTCGCGGATCACTGCGCGGCGCCGGTGGTCGTCACGGATCCGTCGTTCGTCCCCGCGAATGCGAACGTCGCGTGCGGAAGGGGAGAGCCAACCGTCCGATCCGATGTTGCGAATGCGATCGCGATCATCGGGCCGATGCCGGAACATTTTCAAACGCTGGCCGGGATCGACGATCCGGCGCTCTACGCAGCGCAGGCGTTGCGCGACGCGCTGCAACATGCGGGCATACGCGTCACCGGCAAAACGACCGTCAATTCGATCCCGCAAAACTGGCAGGAACGAATCGCCATGATTGATTCGCCGCCGCTGTGGCAACTGCTCTCCGTCGTCCTCAAGCCGAGTCAGAACCTTTACGCGGAGATGCTGTTCAAAGGCCTGTCGGCAGGAGCGGAGCCTGCGTCGTACGAAGCGTCGGAAGACATCGAACGGCGCTTTCTGACGTCCGAGGCAGGCGTTCCGGCCAGCGACTTCCGTTTCGTCGACGGCTGCGGACTTTCGCCCGACGATCTCGTCACGCCGCGCGCGATCGTCACGATCCTGCGCTGGATGAACGAGCCGGCGCGCCGTGCGATCTGGTGGATGATGCTGGCGCGTCCCGGCGACGATGGCACGTTGCGCCGCCGTCTGCTGCCGTTCGCCGACCGCATGCGCGGCAAGACCGGCAGCATCAGCGGAGTCAACGCGCTCAGCGGCATCATCAGGATGCCGAATGGCACGCACCGCTACTTCTCGATCATCATCAATCACAACGCCGGCGATTCATCCGACGCGCTGAAAGCGATCGACGCGATCGTGGGCGAAATCGCGAAGTAGAAGGGCTACACCAGCGCCGAGAAGTCGCGCACCAGGTGGCGGAGCCGAGCCAGGTACTCCGGATCTTCCGCAATGCGCCGCTTAAGGTCTTCGGCAAACGGAAGGTCACGGAGGCGCTCTTCATCCGTTCCGTGGGACTCCAGGAACTCGATCCACTTCTGCGGCTCTCCGTCGAACATCGACAAGAGCATGTGAATGCGCGCGAAGTTCGCTACCAGGGCGGAAAGGTTCGTCGTATCGATCCAGTCGTATGTTTCCACAGCCATCGCCTGCACGAGAAATCTCCTACTCTAGGAGTGACGGAAAAGAGGCGATCCCTACCCACGGCGTCAAAAATAATTTTTATTTGTTGACACCGGCGAGCTCGGCTGTCTGACCGCTCCACGTCCCGTACGACAGGCAGCGCACGCAGGTGAAGGAGTACCCGGCCAGACCCGTATCGGGATTCGCCGACGACTCGATGACCAGCTCCGACTGGCACCGATAGCAGAGGTTGGCGTCGCCGCGCTCGATGTTCTCGAGAAAACCTTCAACCTGCTGGCGATGAAACTCCATCTGCCGCGGCCGCTGAGGGATCGTGATGGTTTCCTTGCCGCGCTGGCAGGTCAGGACGATGTGGTCGGCGAATGTGGTCTGCACGAAATTGCCCGTCATCGTCGCGCCGATATGTTTCGGACAAGCGACCGGCTCTCCCGCCCAGAACGCCCGCGCCAGATCTCGAAGTTGTTGTACGTCGTTGGCCATGCGGCGGAGTTTAACCGAGCTGCGGCGTGAACCGACTGTCATCCCTGAGCCGCCGGAGCTGCGTAGGCGAAGCCGGAGCAGCGGAGGACGGTGAAGGATCTCAAGATGCGCGGTCTTCGCCGAAGTCCTTGGGCTTCAACGCAGCTTGCGCATCTTGAGATCCTTCGGCGTCCTCCGGCATCTGAGCCTCCGGCTCCGTGCCTCCGGCAG
>DATART010000165.1:0-19696 GCA_036264035.1 Thermoanaerobaculia bacterium
GCTCTGCATCTGGCCGGCGCGCGATCCCTTCCATTCAAATGTCGGCATCATGTCCTCCGTTGAACGTCTGCGTTACACCGACCGCGGCCGCGTGCCGGTCGGCTGCACGGTTCCCTGGGGCGCGAGCGCTCCGGCGCCGCGCGAGATCATTTCCTGAAGCTCGTCGGGGTTTGACGAGCGGGCCAGCGCTGTCTGCAGCGTGATCTGCTTTTTGAAGTACAGCGTCGCCAACGACTGATTCAGAGTCTGCATTCCGTATTTGGCCTGGCCCGTCTGCATCATCGAATAGATCTGATGCACCTTGTCTTCGCGGATCAGATTGCGAATCGCGGCGTTCGGAATGAGGATCTCCATGGCCATGGCCCGCCCCTTTCCCGTCGCATGCGGCAGAAGGGCCTGGCAAAGGATTCCTTCGAGCACGAACGATAGCTGCGCGCGGATCTGCGGCTGTTGGTGCGACGGGAAGACGTCGACGATCCGGTTGATGGTCTGCGCCGCCGAGTTGGTGTGTAACGTGCCGAAGGTGAGGTGGCCGGTTTCGGCGATGCGTAACGCGGACTCGATCGTCTCGAGATCGCGCATTTCACCGATCAGCACGACGTCGGGATCCTGACGCAGCGCCGACTTGAGCGAGTTCGCGAACGAATGCGTGTCCGCATGCAGCTCGCGCTGATTGACGATGCAGCTCTTGTGGGAGTGGAGAAACTCGACAGGATCTTCGATGGTGATGATGTGCTCATGCCGCTCGCGATTGATCTTGTCGATCATCGCGGCGAGCGTGGTCGACTTGCCGGAGCCGGTCGGGCCGGTGACGAGCACCAGTCCGCGCGGCTTGTTGCAGATGTCCTCGACGACCGCCGGCAGTCCAAGCTCGCGGAAGCCGAGAATCTCGTACGGGATCTGGCGGTAAACCGCAGCCGTAGCGCCGCGTTGATTGAAGATGTTTGCGCGGAAACGGGCCAGCCCTTTGATGCCGAAGGAGAGATCGAGCTCGAGGTTCTCTTCGAAGCGATGCTTCTGCGCGTCGGTGAGAACCGAGTAGGCGAGCTGCTTCGTCTCCGGCGCCGTCAGCACCGGCATGTCGAGCGGAACGAGCTTGCCGTCGATCCGGATCTGCGGTGCGGAGTTGGTCGTGACGTGCAGATCCGAGCCGCCGCGCTCGACCATCGTTTTGAGTAGCTGATGAAGTGTGACGGGCATTGGTTCTCCGTAGTGGATTAGTCGATTAGTGGATTAGTCGATTAGGAAAGCACGGCAGGTTTTCCCTAATCCACCAATCTACTAATCCACTGCCTCACAATATCGTCTCCCGAACGACCTCCTCAATCGTCGTGGTGCCGTCCTTGATTTTGATCAGACCGGAGCGGCGGAGGCTGATCATGCCGGTCTCCGCGGCTCGTTTCTTGATGTCGATCGCGGTGCCGCCGGAGAGGATGAGGTCGCGGATCGTGTCGTCGATGCCCATCACCTCGATCAGCGCCACGCGGCCCTTGTAGCCGGTGCTGTTGCACTTCTCGCAGCCGCGGCCTTTGTAGACCGTGAACGTCCCGATCTCGTCCTTCTTAAAGCCGACGTTCAGCAGCGCCTGCGGCGTCATCTCCACCGGCTCCTTGCAGTTCGAGCAGACCCGGCGCGCCAAACGTTGCGCGGCGATGAGCTGCACCGACGTCGCCACGAGGAACGGCTCGATGCCCATGTTCATCAGACGGTTGATCGTCGACGGCGCATCGTTCGTGTGCAGCGTCGACAGCACCAGGTGTCCGGTGAGCGCGGCCTTGATCGCAATCTCCGCCGTTTCG
Organism: Thermoanaerobaculia bacterium; assembly: GCA_036264035.1. Taxonomy (GTDB): domain Bacteria; phylum Acidobacteriota; class Thermoanaerobaculia; order Gp7-AA8; family Gp7-AA8; genus JADGNZ01. The sequence goes on from DATART010000165.1 coordinate 1,800, forward strand.
AAGTCGCGGATCTCGCCGACCAGGATGATGTTCGGATCCTGCCGCAGAAACGAGCGCAGCGTGGCCGCGAAGTTGAGGCCGATGGCCTCCTTCATCTGCACCTGGTTGATGCCCGGTAGATTGAACTCGACCGGATCCTCGGCGGTCATGATGTTCACTTCCGGCGAATTCACTTTCGAAAGTGCCGAATAGAGCGTGTTCGTTTTCCCCGAGCCGGTAGGGCCGGTGACGAGCACCATCCCCCACGGCTTGAAGATCGCTTCCTCGAAGCGCACCAGCGATTCCGGCTCGAAGCCGAGTTTGGTCATGTCGAGGCGCAGGTTGTCCTTGTCGAGAAGGCGCATGACGATCTTCTCGCCGAAGAGCGTCGGCAGTACCGACACGCGGAAGTCGAGCTCTTTGTTTTTGTCGTTGAGCTTCATCTTCAGCTTGATGCGGCCGTCCTGTGGCAGACGCTTCTCGGAGATGTCGAGCTTCGCCAGGATCTTCATGCGCGAGGTGATCGCGTCCTTCAGCTTCAGCGGCGGGTTCATGATTTCGTACAGCGTCCCGTCGATCCGAAAGCGCACGCGGAACTCTTTTTCATACGGCTCGATGTGGATGTCCGATGCGCCGCGCTTGATGGCGTCGGTCAGGATGAGGTTCACGAGCTTGACGACGGGCGCCTCTTCGGCCGAGTCGGCCAGTGCGGCGATGTCGAATTCCTCTTCGTCTTCCAGTACCTCGAGATCGGCGTTCTCGGATTGCTGCAGGTCCTCCATGACCTTTTTCAGCTCGAGCGACGACGTCGTGCCGTAGTACTTATCGATGGCCGCCTTGATGCCGAGCTCCGAGGCGACCACCGGCTCGACGTTGTAGCCGGTCATGAACTTGATGTCGTCCATGGCGAAGACGTTGGTCGGATCGGCCATGGCGATGGTGACCGTGGCGCCGGTCTTGTTGACCGGCAGGATGTTGTATTTGCGGGCGACGTCGGCGGGTATCAGCTTGATGACGGAGGAGTCGATCTCGAAGTGCGCGAGATTGATGGACGGCACTCCGAACTGCTGCGACAAGCACTCGGTGATGTCCTCCTCGGCCACAAATCCGAGTTTGATGAGTGTCTCGCCGAGCTTGCCGCCGGTCTCCTTCTGGAGTTTCAGGGCATCCTTGAGCTGATCGGAGGTGATCAGACTCGCTTTCGTCAACAGTTCGCCAAGACGTACGCTCATTGTTTGGAGTCGGGAGTGCAGGGCGCGTCAGCAGCAGCGCGCCTTTGTGGTCGGAAGTTGCGGGACATCAGCGATTTCGGTTATCGACGGGCGAGTTTACGCTGCGCCGGACACAGCGTCAACGCACGTTTATTTTGAGTATTAACCGTTCGACGGCGTCAACGGCGATATCGTCCATCGACTTCGTCGTCGCAAACGAGGAGACGACGCGATCGAGCTGGCCGTACGGCCCGTTTCGAGCTGGATCGGTCGGTCCATACAAGCCGATGAGCGGAGTGCCCAGCGCCGCCGCGAGGTGCAACGGGCCGGTATCGGCGCCGATGACCAGCCTGGCCCGACTCAAAACGAACGCAAGCTCGCGGAAGTTCGTCGCCGGCGCGACCTCAGCACCAATTGCCCGCGCGTGCTCTTCTTCGCCCGGGCCCCAGACGACGACAGCGTCGCCGCCGATGCGCGCCGCCAGCTTCGCGAATCGCTCGACCGGCCACTGTTTGCCGGGCTTGCCCGCTCCGGGCAGCAGCACGACGCGATTCGCAAACCGCGCGAGCTCGCCGCTTGCATCTTCCGCAAAGGGAGTGAAATCGACCTCCGGCACGCGAGCGATGGCAGGCGCGAACGTCCGCGCGAGCGCGAGGTTCCATTCGACGACGTGCTTCGATCGATCGACATTCGCGTGCCGGTTTACGAACCACGCCGCTGGCGTCTCGCGAATGACGTCGCGTGCGAATCCGTAGCGCTCCCCGGCGCCGCTCGCCCGCGCGATCAACGCAGACTTGATCAGTCCCTGAAAATCGATCGCGGCCGAGAATCCGCGAACGTCCCGTTTCGCCGCGGCGATCCGGGCGATGGACCAGCGCTTCAGTGAGACGCGAATCGGCTTCACGCCCGCGACGCGCTCGACAAGCTCCGCGTACGGCGGCTCGACCGCCCACGCGATTTCCGTTTCCGGCAACGCCTCGCGCAACGCGACTACGGCCGGAATCGTGTGGATGACGTCGCCGAAGGCGGAGAGGCGGATGACCAGGAGGCGCTCGCGCGCGGCGTCAATCATCGCTGCCGCATCATCTTCAGCAACCCGGTCGTGGAGTGATCTTTCGGATCGCCGACGATGGCCACGCGTCCGCCGTATGCGCGCACCACCGCGGCTTCCGGCACGTTGTCCGGCGTGTAGTCGGTTCCCTTGCAATGAACGTCCGGCTTGAAATCGCCGATCAGCCGCGCCGGGCTGCGCTCGTGAAAAATCGTGACGTAGGAGACGCCGCGGATCGCCGCAATGATCTCGGCACGCTCGGCTTCGCTCATCACCGGCCGTCCGGCGCCTTTCAGCTCGCGCACCGATTCGTCGCCGTTGACGCCGACGACGAGCACGTCCGCCTCCTTCGCCGCACCTTGCAAATAGCGGATATGGCCAACGTGCAGCACGTCGAAGCATCCGTTGGCGAAGGCGATCGTGTGTCCCGCCGCGCGCTCGGCCGCGAGCGCTTCATCCAGTGCGCGCTCATCGAGAATCGGCGCGTTCACTCGGGGAGCGCCTCGTCGCGTTCGATGGCCCGCCGCAATTCGTCGCTCGACACGGTCGCCGTTCCCATCTTCATGACCACGATTCCGCCCGCGTAATTGGCGATCTTCGCCGACTCCGCGAACGACGCGCCGGCCGCCAGTGCCAGCGTGAATGTGGCGATGACGGTGTCGCCGGCGCCGGTCACGTCCGCAACCTGATCGGTCCCGTAGACGGGGATGAAGATCGGCTCGTCGCGCTGGCGTTCGAAGAGGGCCATGCCGCGGCTGCCGCGCGTGATGAGCAGCGCGTCGCTGCCGAGCTTCGCGCGCAGCGCTTCGCCGGCCTGCCGCAGCCGGGTGTCGTTGTCGCCGTTGAACAGCGACGTTCCTGCCGCCTCGGCCGCTTCCTCTTCGTTCGGCGTTGCCGCCGTGACGCCGGAGAATCGCAACAGGTCGTAGCGCGAGTCAAGCGTGACCGGTTTCGGTCCCGCCGCCGAGGTGAGCGCCGCCGCCAGCGGCTGCGTCACCGCGCCATAGCCGTAGTCGCTGATCAACGCGGCGTCCGCGTTCATCATGCGCTCCTGCAACGCGCCGTCGAGCCGTTCGGCCTCGGCCTCCGTCAAGTCGCAGTGATCCTCAATGTCGTAGCGGACGATCTGCTGCCGGCTCGCGTGCGGCATGCCGCCGAGGATGCGAACCTTCGTCGGCGTGTTGTAGCGTCCCGCGCGAACGACGCCGCCGCACTCGATGCCCTGCGCGGTCATCGAATCGAAGAGCTGCTGTCCCTGCGCATCCGTACCAAGAACCGAGACCGGCAACGGCACACCACCAAGTGCATGGATGTTGTTGATGGCGTTGCCGCCCGCGCCGAGGAGCACGTCGTCGCGATACTGGCGAAGGATCAGCACCGGCGCCTCGCGCGAGATCCGCTTCGGCGTTCCGTAGATGAACCGGTCGGCGACGATGTCCCCATACACGACAATCCGCCGCCCCTTCATCCCCTCGGCAATCTGCAGGAGACGCGTCCGCGCAAACACGCGCGAAGGATATCGGAATATCGTTGCCGCCATGCCCGCGCTGATCGAAGGCGTCGACTTCTACTACGAGGGACCGTTCCTCGTCTTCACCGAGAAGTTCCTCCGCGACCGCGGCTACTGCTGCGAATCCGGCTGCCGCCACTGCCCGTACGGATTCCGCAGCGATCAGAGAAGCGACGCGCCGGTCGAGGAAGTCTCGGAGGACTGAGCGGCGGTCAAATCCGCTTCCGCCAACTCGCGCTTCTCATCGCCGCTGAGGATGTTCTCGATGTCGATGAGGAGGTAGACCTCATCCTCGTACGGCACGATCGCGATCAAAAGCTCGCCGCGAATTCCGCGGATGATCGGCGGCGGCGGGAGGAGCGCGTCGGTGTTGACATTCACGATGCGCCGGACCGCGTCGACTTTCAGTCCGATGATGCCGGCGCTGCTGTGCGTGATGAGGACGAGCGGCTGCTCCGATCGCTCCTGCAGTTGCGGGTAGAGCCGCGCGCGCAGATCGACGATCGGGATCACTTCATTGCGCAGGACGATGATGCCTTCGATGAACGCGGGCGCAGTCGGCACCGTCGTCGAGCCGGTGTACGGGATGATCTGGCGCAGCCCCATGATGTCGAGCACGAAGGTCTCGGGGCCGACGGTGAAGGTGATCAGCCGCAATTCCACGGCGCTTTCGAGCATCGCGCTCATTGTATGACCGGCAACAGTGCGTCCCGCTCCGGTCCGGCGATCGGTTCGCCGAGACGCTCCAACTCCGCGCGCGTGGCAGTGCCGATGCCGCGCAGTGTACCGATCGTGTAGAGCGTGACGTGATACGGCGGACGTTCGATCGCGGTCTGAAGCTCACGTTCGAGTGCGGCGAAGAACTCCTCGGCGCCGGCAACGTCGCAGAGGCGGATGATCGTTTGTGTTTTCTCTTCCCGCATATGCCAGAACTCGTCCAGAGGCGTGATGTGGAACGTGAGCCGCCGGGCCGCGCGCTTGATCACGTCATCGGGATCCGTCGTCAGTCTGCGCATCGTCGTTGCGCCCGCCAGCGTGACGTGAAACTCACGTTTGGCGCGCCAGTCCGCGCCGGCGAAATGGATCACGTCCGGAATCGGCGGGTGATCGAAGTGGACGATCGCGCCGCCGCCACGCCGCGTGAAGCGCCCGCGTAGCGCCGTCATCCGCGCACGCGGAAGCGGCGGATTTCTTCGTCGAGGCCGCGGATGGCCTCGGAGAGAAGCGTCAGCGACTCGCCCATCTCCATCGCGTAGTTGCCGTTGCCCTCGGCGATGACGCGAACTTTCTCCATCGTCGCCACGATCTTTTCGCTCTCCGTCGCCTGGCCCGCCGCGACCTGAAAAATCTCATGGATCATGTCGATCATCCGCTCGGCCGACGCGGAGATCATCGACGAGCCGGAGCGCTGCTCGACCATCGCCTGGCGCACATACCGCGTCACCTCGCGCATCGACTCGACCGCTTTCATGATGTGGTCCGAGCCCTGCGCCTGCTGCGTGGTCGCGCTGTTGATCTGGCTGACCAACTCCTGCAGCCGGCCGACCGATTGCGTGACCGTCTCGCTCCCCTTCGCTTGCTCGCGCGTGGCCGCGGCGATCTCTTTCCCCATCTCCGACGCTTTGGTCGACGACTCGAGGATGTTGTTGAGCGCCTTGCCTGCTTCATGCGAAAGCGAGACGCCGTCCGCAACGAGCTTCGTGCCTGCGGACATCGAGCGCAGCGCATTGCCGACTTCGTCCTGCACGGAGCGAATCAGATTCGCGATCTCGCGGGTCGACGACGCGGTGCGCTCGGAGAGGTCGCGAATCTCCGCGGCGACGACGGAGAATCCCTTTCCATGCTCGCCCGCCGACGCCGCGAGGATGGCCGCATTCAGCGCGAGCAAATTGGTTTGCTCGGCGATGTCTTCGATGACATTGAGGATCTTTCCGATGGCTGTGGAGCGTTCGCCGAGGCGCGTGATGACCGCGTTCGACTCGGAAACGGAATGGCGAATCTGTTCCATGCCGTCGATCGTCTCGCGCACCGCTTTCATCCCAGACTCGGCGGCGTCGGCGACCGCCAGCGCGAGGTCGTACGACTTCGCCGCATTCGATTCCACCTGCGCGATCGAGGCGCTCATCTGCACCATCGATGACGATGTGTCGGTGACGAAGTTGGAGAGGAAATCGACGTTTTGGTCGACCTCATTGATCGATGTCGCCATTTCTCCGGTGGCCGAGGCAGTGTCTTCGACAGAGTTGTAGAGCGTGTCGGTGTGACGGCTGACTTCTTCGATCGACGCCACCATTTCCAGCATCGAAGACGACGTCTCCTCGGATGCAGCGGAGAGCGCTTCGACGTTATCGGTGATCTTGCGGACGCCGTTGTTGAGCTGATCGATGGAGTGATACGTGCTGTCGATCATGGAGCGCTGCTCGTCGACGCGCTCGGCCACGGTGCGCGAACGCGACCCGACGGTTTCCACCACGGTCTTCAGTTGCGCCTGCGAGCGTACGAGCCGGGACACCGTCTTCTCCAGCGTCGCGGCCATCGTGTTGAAGGCCGAGGAGAGGTCGCCGATCTCGTCGCTAGATCCGGTATCGGCGCGCTGCGTAAGATCGCCATTCGCGAGGTTGCGCGCGTTCTCGGCCAGATGAACCACGGGCCGGATGATGAATCGCGAGCCGATCGATGCCAGTCCGACCGCGGCGGCGAGGGCCAGCAGCGCGACGCCTAGGTTGGCCCAGCGAAGCTGACGGACGACGCTCATCGCTTCGCGTTCGTTCGCAACGAGCCGGAAGAATCCGTCGCTCGCAATCGGCACCACGAAGAGGTGGAGTTCGTCGCCGCCCGAATCGAGCAGGTCAGTGCGTCCGGTCGCCAAGGTCAGTTTCGCCGGCGGGACGCCCTCCGATTTCGCGACGATCCGGCCATCGGCAGCGACGAAGTCGGCGTAATCGATCCACGCGCGCGATTTGATGTTGTCCGCGACCGAACGAAGCTCATCGACGCGGCCATTCTTCATGGCGTTGTCGCTGGCGACGGCAACCGTTCGGGCGATCCCCTCCGCCCGCATGAGCAGCTGCGCGTGAAAGAGATTGCTTACACGCCACTGGACGAATCCGACGATCAGCAGCGCGATGATGACGGTCTGCGCGACGATCGCGAGCACGAATTTCGGGCGCAGGCCGACGCGATGTCGCGGAAGTTCCGTTGGAGCGCCGGAGAGCATGCGGATGGCCGGAAGTGTAGCGTATGGCGCTGCGCTATCATCCGCGCATGCCCCTCATTCGCTGCTCGAAGTGCGGGCAGGCGTACGACGTGCCTGGCGTGATCGCCGTCCGCCTGCCGAACGCGATCGCCACCTGCACCTGCGGCGAATGGCTCTCCGGCAGCAAGGCCGCGCTCCTCGCGCGCCTCGGCAATCCCGAAGGCGTCAAGGAAATCGACCTGCAGCCGTACAAGGTGCAGCGTGCCGAAACGCCCGCGCCTGTGCTCGATCCGCATCGGGCACCGACCCTCGGCCCGGCGCGATCGATTCGCGTGATCGCCCGCGGTGCGCATGACGCGATCAACACGGTATTCACGATCGGCCTGCACCCGCTCTGGATCGGCCGCGCCGGCTCTCACGTGGAGCTCGCCGATTCGGAATTGTCGATTCGCCACTGTTCCATTTCGGTGAGCGGCAACAATCTTGTCGTGCGCGATGCCGACTCACACACCGGAACGTTTCTGGACGGACAACAGATCAAAGAAGCGGGGATCACCGAGGGAATGCATCTGCTGCGTGTCGGTACAGCACTTGTCACGATCGAACCAACGGATGAAAAGGGCATTCCTGTCGAACCGGTACACCTCGATGTGCCGAAGCCGCTCGAAGAAGCTGAGGTGATTCACAAGATCACGCAACGCACGGCGGCACAGAAGGCAGCGTCGCGGCCCGTGTTGATCTGCATCGGCGGGCCGCTGAATGGGCAGGAGTTCGAAATCCCGCTGAGCGGCCTCGTAGTCGGCCGCGAAGGCCACGTGCGCGTGCCGGACGAGTTCCTCTCCCGCCGTCACTTCGAAGTCGGTCCCGATCCTGACGGCACCGTTCGTGTCCGCGACCTCGGCAGCCGCAACGGCACCTACCTCAACACGCTGCCGGCCCAGAACACGAAAGTGCAGAGCGGCGACGAGATTCGAGCGGGCGTGAACCGCTTCCGCATCGAACATCGGTGAGTGGCGCGGCCGCGCCTGCCAAATTTAGGGCTTGACGGCATCGTGCCGTCTTCAGATACTCCGCCGATCCAATCGAGGGGGAGTGTGCGGGAATGAGCAGGTTCGCCGAAGACGCGGCGGCCCGCATCGCGCGGTTGCTGTCCGCCTCATTCAAAAAGAAATTGACGATCGTCGACTGCGCGTCGGCCGACGCGGAGCGCTCGCTCGCACTGACGGCTGCGAAGTCGATTCAATTCGACCGCCCGCTCACCACGGCCTCGCGCGAGCTTGTGAACGAGATCGCTTCATTGATCCGCTTCGCGGACGAACGCGATGACCACGTCCGTGAACTGCAGGAGCAACTGGCGAGCGCCGAATCGGCGAACGCCGAATTGCTTCGCCTCAACAGCGCGCTATCCGAAATCTCGGCGCGCGATGCGTTGACGGGTCTCTACAACCGCTGGTACGTGATGGAGAAGATCGACAGTGAGATGAACCGCTCTCTGCGGCATCGCTCACCCGTATCGCTGATCATGCTCGACATCGATCATTTCAAACGGGTGAATGATTCGTTCGGGCACAGCGCCGGAGATCGCGTCCTCCGTTCCGTCGGCCAGGTGCTGCGCGACAGCTGCCGCGTCTACGACGTCCCTGGCCGCTACGGCGGAGAGGAGTTCTGTGTCGTTCTGCCGGAGACGAAGGTTGGCAACACGACCGTGGTCGCCGAACGAATTCGCGAGCGGCTCGCCGCGAGCAGCTTCCATGTCGGCAGCGACTCGGTCGTGGTCACGGCATCGATCGGCATCGCGGGCATCGACTCGATCGAATCAGAAGGGGCGCTCAGTCCGTCGATGTTGATCGATCGCGCAGATCAGGCGCTGTACTCGGCGAAACACCACGGCCGCAACCGCGTCGAAATGTGGGACGCCGGGATGCAAGGCGCCGAACTGGTGCATTAACTAGGCGTTCTCGGTTGTCGGTTGTCGGTTCGGACTTCCCGCCGATTCCAACACGCGCAGCGCAATCAACTGAGAACCGACAACCGACAACGCGCGCAGCAATCAGTTCCGCGACGCCAGCATCTGCCACGCTGGATCCTCGCGCATGTAACGCGGTGGACGCTTCTGCCGCGGTTCGTGAACGTCGGTGGCGGTCTCGATCATCAGCTGGAATTTGGCGAGCAGCGCACGTTGCGAATGTTTCGGCAGCGACTGAAGCTCGTCGATGAGCCGCGCGGTCGCGAACTGTTCCGGATCGAGCTCCCACGGCGCGATCTGCTTTTCCACGCCGCCGCCGAAGAACTCCGCCTCGGTCATGTCGTAGACCGCAAGCAGCCGTTTCAACTGGCAGAGCTTCATCGCGCCGACGCGCTCGCCCGTTTCGAACGAGCTGATGGTTTTTTCGCCGACGCCGGAGAGCCGTGCCGCATCTTTCTGGCTCAAGCCCTTGAGGCGGCGGATTTCACGAAGTTTGAGCACGAGATCCATGATGATCCTCACTTTCGCGATCAGAAACGGCGCATCAGACCGACGACCACTCCCTGCACGGCAACGTCCCGCGCGGCGGCGTAGATCGGATGCATCATCGAGTTGGCAGGCTGGAGGCGGACTTTTTCGCCTTCGCGGTAGAGACGCTTAAGTGTGACTTCGCCGCTGACGTTGGCCACGACCATCTCGCCGTTGTCCGCCTGCTCGCGGCGGGCGATGATCACGTAGTCGCCGTCCATGATCCCGTCGTCGATCATCGAATCGCCGCGTACTTTCAGTACGTAGTTCTCGCCGCGGCTGGTGAGCCGCTCCGGAACTGTGATGGTCTCGTCGGAGATTTCGACAGCCAACGGCTGGCCTGCTGCGATGTAGCCGAAGAGCGGTAACTCGCGCACGTTTGCGGCGGTGGCAGCGGCATGACTTGAGGCCTGGCCGGCCTGTTCGATGACTTCAACGCCGCGCTTCTGGTTCCAGTCCCGCTTGATCAGACCTTTCTTCTGCAGCAGAGAAAGGTGCTTGTAAACAGTGCCGTACGAAGAAAACCCGAAGTGATCGCAGATTTCGCGATGGGTCGGCGTGACCCCGCGCTCTTTCTGGAAGTCTCGGATGAACTGCAGGATGTCTCGCTGACGCTCAGTTAAATACGTCATTTCCGCCTCGTTGAAGCAATGTAGGCGGTAACGGAGCGAAAGTCAAGCGTAAACTACGCGAAAGTAGCTCGCGCGCGAAAAATCTTTTCTACGAGATCTTCCGGACGTTCTTCGCTTCGAGGCCCTTCTTCCCTTCGACTACTTCGAACTCCACGCGGTCGCCTTCGCCGAGGGATCGGAAGCCTTCGGCGACGATGGAGGCGTGGTGGACGAAAACGTCGGGGCCTTGCTCACGCACGATGAAGCCGTAACCTTTTGAATCGTTGAACCATTTAACAACGCCTTGTTCTGCCATAGCGGGCCATTCTAACCGGACACGGCGTGTTTCAGTGCAGCGTCCAGGTCGGCGTAGGCGAATTCGAATCCTTCGTCCTCGGCGCGTTTCGGAAAAACGCGCTGGCTGGCGAGGAGCATCTCCTCTGCCATTTCGGATCCGAGGGCGAGGCGGAGTGCGAAGGCGGGCGTGGGGATGAATGCCGGGCGGTGCAGAACGCGGCCGAGGGTGCGCGAGAACTCGCCGTTGCGCACGGAATTCGGCGTGGTGGCGTTGTAGGTTCCGCGCGTTGCGTCCCGATCGACGGACCATTCAACGATGCGCAGGATGTCGTCGCGGTCGATCCATGGCATCCATTGCTGGCCGCTGCCCATCGGACCGCCGGCGCCGAGGCGGAAGGGGAGGAGGAGTTTGGCGAGTGCACCGCCGTCTTTGGCGAGGACGACTCCGAATCGGAGAATGACGACGCGCGCGAACGGCTCCGCACCGCGCGCCAGCTCTTCCCATCGTTTCGTAACCTCGGCGAGAAAGCCGGAACCGACAGGCGAATTTTCGTCGAGTAATTCATCGCCGCGATCGCCGTAGAAACCGACCGCCGAGGCGCTGATGAACGCGCGGGATTGTGAGGGATTGTGTGACATCGCCTCGACCAGCGCGCTGGTGGCGGCGACGCGGCTCCCGATGATTCGCTTCTTGCGCGCGGCGGTCCATCGTCCGCCGCCGACGTTTTCGCCGGCGAGATTGATAACGGCATCGGCATTTGCAACTTCGCCGGACCAACTTCCCTGCGACGGCGGATTCCAGACGACGGCGCGGCCGGCGTGTACGTTCGATGGATTGCGCGTCAGGACGGCGACCTCATCACCGCGGGCGAGGAGGCGGCGGACGAGCGGCTCGCCGATGAATCCGCTGCCGCCGGCAACGACGATTCGTTTCATCCGCCTATTCTGCGCCCAAAAAGAATCGCCCCGCCTGAGCGATGGCGGGGCGAATTCGAGGAGAGGGGTAGGAGATCAGGTCTGTCTGTTCAGTCGCTCACCATGTTCGACGGACGATCGCGCGAAAGGTTTCACTGAACTCGTGAACGGGCGGTTACACGGCGCGGATCGGCGACCGCTTCTGGTTTTTGCAGCGCGGCGAAGGCGATCATTGCCGCGTTATCGGTACAGTAGCGCTTCTCCGGCAGACGGACGATGACCTCATGTTTTGACGCCCACACCGCAAGCCGTTCACGAACCGCTGTATTCGCGGCCACGCCGCCGGCGACGGCGACCTCGGTCGGCTTTGGAGCGGCCAGACCTGGCCAGATGACGTCAAGCCGGTCGAACAGCTGATCGATGAGCGCTTCCTGAAACGTGGCGCAGAAATCGGCCAGCAGTTGCGGATCGCCGCTTGCGCTGATGCCATGCTCGCGCGCGAGGCGGATCGCTCCGGCTTTGATGCCGGAGTACGAAAAGTCGGCTGATTTCTCGTTGAACTGCGGCATCGCGAAGTGGAAGCGCTTGCGATCGACGCTTCCGGAATTCGCATGCTTCTCGATCTGCGGCCCACCGGGATATGGCAGTCCGACGAACTTCGCCACCTTGTCGAATGTCTCGCCGATGGCGTCATCGCGCGTGCGGTTGAGCATGGTGATGACGCCGCCGCGAACGTCGTAGATCGATGAATGGCCGCCGGAGATGACGAGGCTGAGAAACCGTTCCGGCAGCGGGATGGACGCGCCCTCGCGCTGCAGATACGGCGAGAAGATGTGGCCTTCGAGGTGATTGACGGGAACGAGCGCGATGCCAAGCCCGTACGCGAGGCCCTGCGCGCCGGCCACGCCGACGAGCAGCGCGCCGATGAGGCCGGGGCCGGCGGTGACGGCGATGCGATCGACGTCGTTCCAACGCAACTTCGCGTCGGTCAGCGCGCGCGTGATCAGCGGAAAGAGATGCTGCAGGTGCTCTCGTGACGCAATCTCCGGCACGACGCCGCCGAACGGTTGGTGGCGTTCGATCTGCGAGGCGATGAGGTTCACGCGCACGCTGCCGTCGTCGTCGAGGACGGCAACCGCGGTTTCATCGCAGGAGGTTTCGATGCCGAGGATCATGTGCGAGATTCCGGAACCTTGCGAGAGGGAGAACGATTTCACGCGGGTATGGGGAGGGGCGGAGAGAGGCAGACCTATAATCCGCGCTCCGTATGGCGACCGACGAGGAGCTGAATAAGCGCTACGAGCCGAAAGAGATCGAACAGCGGCTCTACGAATTCTGGGAGAAGGGCGAATTCTTTACGCCGCTCCTCGACGGCGAGCGGCCGAAGTTTTCGATCGTCATCCCGCCGCCGAACGTGACCGGGCGGCTGCACATCGGCCACGCGCTCGTCAACACGCTGCAGGACATCCTTGTGCGCTGGAAGCGGATGAGCGGCTTCAATACGCTCTGGCTGCCCGGCACCGACCACGCCGGCATCGCCACGCAGATGATCGTCGAGCGCGAACTCAACAAGCAGGGCATCTCGCGCATCGACCTCGGGCGCGAAAAGTTTGTCGAGAAGGTGTGGGAGTGGAAGGAATCGTACGGCCACCAGATCATCGATCAGCTCAAGCGGCTCGGCAGCTCCGCGGACTGGACGCGCCTCCGTTTCACGCTTGATGAAGGCCTTGCCCGCGCCGTGCGCACGGCCTTCGTGAAGCTGCACGACGACGGCCTGATTTATCGCGGCATCGCCATGGTGAACTGGTGTCCGCACTGCCGCACGGCGATTTCCGATGTGGAGGTCGAGTACGTCGAGCGCGCATCGAAGCTGTACTACGTCGACTATCCGGTTGCCGATTCGGACCGTCTGCTCACGATTGCCACGACGCGTCCGGAGACGATGCTCGGCGACACCGCGCTGGCGGTGCATCTGGAGGATGAACGCTACAAGGAGTTGATCGGCGGCGAGGCAATCCTGCCGATCGCGAACCGCCGCATTCCGATCGTTGCCGATCCGATCCTCGTCGATCCAACTTTCGGCACCGGCGTCGTGAAGGTGACGCCGGCGCACGACAAGAACGACTACGAGGCCGGCAAGCGCAACAACCTCCAGCAACTGCAGGTGATCGACGAGAGCGGGACGATGAGCGAAGCCGCGGGGCCGGAGTTCGCCGGAATCGATCGCTTCGAGGCTCGCAAGAAAATCGTGGAGATGCTTCGCGAGTCCGGTGCCTTGCGCGAGATCAAGGACTACACGCACTCGATCGGCATTCACGGCAAGTGCGAGACGGTCATCGAGCCGATGATTTCGCGGCAGTGGTTCGTCAAGATCGAGCCGCTCGCGAAGCCGGCAATCGATGCCGTGCGCGACGGCACGATCCGCATCCTTCCGCAGAGCTGGGAAGCCACCTACTTCAACTGGATGGAGAACATCCACGACTGGACGATCTCGCGCCAGCTCTGGTGGGGTCATCGCATCCCGGCGTTCTACTGCGCGAACGGACACATGACGGTGTCGGTCGACGATCCCGCTGCATGCCCGCAATGTGGCGACACGAACATCACGCAGGAGACGGACGTACTCGACACCTGGTTCTCGTCGGGACTCTGGCCGTTCTCGACGATGGGCTGGCCGGACGATACGGTCGACCTGCGAATCTTCTATCCAACCGACGTCCTGATCACCGGATTCGACATCCTCTTTTTCTGGGTGGCGCGGATGATCATGTTCGGACTGCGCTTTACGGGACAGGCGCCGTTCAGCCAGGTCTTCCTCAACGGCCTCGTGCGCGACGAGCACGGTCAGAAGATGTCGAAGACGAAGGGCAACGTGATCGATCCTCTCGACGTGATCGACGAGTTCGGCGCCGATGCTGTCCGCTTCACGCTGGCCATCTTCGCGTCGGGCCGCGACATCCCGCTAGCGAAGTCGCGCATGCAGGGTTACGCCGCGTTCGCGAACAAGATCTGGAACGCGTCGCGCTTCGCGATGATGCACATCGACACGACGCTTGCCACCGCGAAGCCGATTGACCGCGATGAGCTGAAGAGCGTCGAGCGCTGGATTCTGTCGCGCCTCAACGAGACCACGCGCAGCGTCAACCGCGCGCTTTCCGACTTCCGCTACGACGAAGCGTCGAACGCGATCTATCAATTCTTCTGGCACGAGTTCTGTGACTGGTATATCGAGATGGTCAAGCCGGTCCTCCTCGGCAGGCATGGCTCGCAGGACGATCAGCAGCGCGCCAAACGCGTCCTTCTCGAAGTGCTCGATCGTTCCTTGAGACTGCTCCATCCCTTCATGCCGTTCATCACCGAGGAGATCTGGCAGAAGCTCGGAGGGGTCGAGCCGTCGATCATGGTCTCGCCGTATCCGGTGGCCGAGGAGACGCTCGAGGATCCGGAGGCGGAGCGGCTGCTGCGCGCGGTGCAGGCGATGATCACGACCATTCGCGATGCGCGCGCGCAACGCGGTTTCACGCCGAAGGATCGCTTCAAACTCTACGTGCGCGCTGCCGGCCGCGATGCCGCCTTCTTCGATGCGTACGCGTATCTGCTCATCGACCTCGGCCGCTTGACGCAGGTCATCGTCAATGCCGAGCCGCCCGCCGCCGCACATCACGACGTCGTCGAAGGCTTCACCATCGCCATCGAGTTCCCGGAGAAAGTGGTCACGAAGGAGCAACAGGAGCGGACCGAGCGCGAGCTGGAAAAGAGCCGCAAGGAGCTCGAGTCGCTCGACGCCAAGCTGGTCAACGAGCAGTTCCTGAAAAACGCGCCACCTGCGATCGTGGCAGGTGCACAGGCGCGCCAGGCGGAACTGCGGGACCGGATCGAGAAGCTGATGCAGAATCAGGGACGAGGGACGAGGGACGAGGGAAAAGAATGACGAGTCTCGACTTCGCTTTCATCGCTCGTGCTTCGCTCATGGCCGCTGCTTTCATCGTCGTCTTTCCTTTCCCTCGTCCCTCGTCCCTCATCCCTCGTCCCTGACTCATGGACACGCGCCGCATCGTCGACCGCCTCACTACGATCGAATCGATCGCGGTGATTCCGCGCGTCGCGTCGACGAACCTGGTGGCGCGGCGGATCGTGAACGAGTGCATCGAGAACGAGCTGTCGCTGCCGAAGGCCATCATCATTGCCGGCGAGCAGTTCGCCGGACGCGGACGCAACGCGCGGCAGTGGTCGTCGCCGGCCGGCAAGGGGATTTACGCGACCACGCTCCTGCCGCTGCCGGCGAGCAAACTACCGCTGGTGCCGCTCGCGATCGCGAATATCGTGGCCTCGTACCTGCGCGAGGTCTTCGGTCTCGACGCCCGCATCAAGTGGCCGAACGACATCCTCGTCGGCGGAAAGAAGATCGCCGGCATCCTCATCGAGGCGCGCATCAACGAGGAGCGCGCCTTCCTGCTCATCGGAACCGGAATCAACGTCGAGCCGGTGCCCGACGACAACCGTCCCAACGCGACCGCGATCTCGGAACTCGCCAGCGACTTTCGCGGCATCGACCTCGCCACAGAAGCGTTCATCGAACATCTCGACAAACGCCTCGGCCAGCCTCTCGATCGCGATGCGGTGCTCGATGAGTGGCGGCGTTACTCGATTCACAAGCAGGGCGATCGCATTCACTGCGTCATCGGCGAGCGCACCGTCGAAGGAACCTGGGGCGGGATCGACGAGCATGGCCGCGCGCTTCTGCGCAGCGGAAACGAGACGACGGCGATCAGCGCCGGCGACCTGATCCTGGCCTGAAAAACGGCAAATCCACAATCGGTGGAGTGTTCCTCGGCATCGTCATCGAAACGCCGAGGATGGAGGCCGCTGACGGCAGCAGGTAACGGTGGTTACTGGACAAGAAGTCAGTAGCAATTGTTCCCTCCATACATGCCGAAAGCGCGCGAGGCAGCAATCTTCGGGGAAATCGTCCGCAGCGTCCGCAAGGAACACGCGTGGACGCAGGAGGATCTGGCTGAGCGAGCCGGCCTGACGACGACCTACGTCGGGCAGGTTGAACGCGGCGACAAAGTGCCGAGCCTGACTGTCGTTCTCAAGCTGGCGTTGGCGTTGGAAGTGCTGCCGTCGCAGATGCTGGAAGCATTCGGCTTCGCCGTGATGCGCGAGATGTTCCGGTGACTTGTCATCCGACTTGTCATCCTGAACCGCCGAAGCTGCGTAGGCGAAGCCGAAGCAGCGCAGGACGGTGAAGGATCCCCGGCTGGTAACAACGGGCGGTCGGCGGCGATTACCAACGACCACCCATCCTGGTTATCAGCCGGGGATCAGGTCGGATGACAGGTAAACTCCCCCTCCCATGCCCACCCGTACCCTTCTTCTTTTCGGCGGTCGCAGCGCGGAGCACGAAGTGTCGATTCTCTCCGCGCGTTCGGTGGCCAAAGCGGCGCCGAGGGAACGGATCGAGATCGTGCCGGTGTGCATCGCGCGCGACGGGCGGTTCGTGACGACCGAGCGGAGCGCAACGATTCTCGATGACAACGCCGCGAGCGACGCCGGCGACGCCGACTTCTCGATGGAGTCGTGGGTGCGAACCGCCGCCATCGATTGCGTTTTGCCGCTGATCCACGGCAGCGGAGGCGAGGACGGCACGCTGCAGGGCTACATGGAAATGCTCGGACTCCCGTACGCCGGCAGCAGCGTCACCGCTTCGGCCATCGGCATGGACAAAGCCCACATGAAGCATGCCTTCGCCGCCGCCAAACTGCCGATGGTCGAATTCGTCCAGGTGCACGAGCACGACTGGCACAACGAGCGCGAACGGATTCTCCGCGCCGTCAACAACGCGCTGCGCCTGCCCTACTTTGTGAAGCCCGCGAACGGCGGCTCCTCGGTCGGCGTGACCAAGGTCAAGAGCGACGGCGACCTCGGCGCAGCGATCGAGAAAGCCTTCCGCTTCGACGAAAAGGCACTCGTCGAACGCGGCATCGATGCCCGCGAGATCGAGGTTGCGGTCCTCGGCAACGACGATCCGCAAGCCAGCATCCCGGGCGAGATCATCGCCGGCCGCGAGTTCTACGACTACGAGGACAAGTATGTCGACGACAAGACGCAGCTGGTGATCCCGGCCGCGTTGCCGAAGGAGAAGATCGAGGAGTTTCGCCGCATGGCCATCGCCGCGTTCAAAGCAATCGGAGCAGCCGGGTTCGCGCGCGTCGACTTTTTTCTCGAGCGCGGCAAGAACCGGCTCTACGTGAACGAGATCAACACCATCCCCGGCTTCACGAACATCTCCATGTATCCGAAGCTGTGGGAAGCGACGGAGCTGAAGTACCCGCGCCTGATCGAGCGAATCATCGAGCTGGGAATTGAACGCTCGCGTGCGCGCGCCGCGCGGCAGGAAGGCGCGATGAAATGGTTCGATGAGGTGACGAGGATCGTATAAAAAGCTTTATCACCACAGAGACACAGAGGAAACAAAGAGGTTCCTCTATGCCCTCTGTACTACTAACCCATAGATTCTTCTCCTGACGCGAAGATTTTCATGCGGCGAGGGGAGTGAGCTGGCTGATGGTGCATCGAAGGGCAGTAACAACGGCCAGGGTGGCTTTGCGGCCGGATGGGGTGAGCTGATAG
>DATART010000167.1:0-2861 GCA_036264035.1 Thermoanaerobaculia bacterium
GCAACACCGGCTACTTCGGCCGCACCGGAATCTTCGAAATCCTCCCGATCGACAACGCCATCCGCGACCTCATCGACCGCTCCGAGGATTTCCTCCAGATCAAAGAGATGGCCGTGAAGCGCGGCATGCGCACGCTCCGTCAGTCGGCACTGCGCAAGCTCGCCGAAGGCGTGACGAGCTTCGAGGAAGTGGTGCGCGTCACGGGGATTTGAATCGTCCCGCGCGCGAAGGCGCGCGACACAATCCAGCCCCGCGCTTTGCGTGGGGTATGTTGGATCCGAATCTTCGCCGGCCGCGGAGGCGGCCGCAACAACGTCTCGCGCGAACCTTGCAGCGGCCGCCTCCGCGGCCGCCAAAACGCGACGGCGCACTGACCCCGCGCAAAGCGCGGTGCTAAATTGTTAAGCGCGCCTTCGCGCGCGTGACGACACCCGACAAAGGTTTACAATCCCCTGCGCCGGTAGCACCCAAGGAGTCTCGTTGAACCCTCGCTCGCTTGCGCCGGCGTTCGTCTCGCTTTTCCTTGCGGCGTCTCTTCTCGCCCAAAGTCCGCCGCCTCTGCGGTGGAAACCTCTGTCTGATGCGCTGCTGGAGGCGCAGGCAAAACAGTCACTGATTCTCCTCGATCTGCGTTCGTCGGCGCTCAACGATGACAAAGATAGTCGGTGGATTGCGGCTGCCGAGGCGTCGCCTGCGTTCGTACAGGCGACGGATGGTGTTTTTCGCAGATCCGCGACGACACACGCGGCCAGTACCTGTTGACGTACGTGTCTCGCAGCGGCCGCCCGCGCGACGAGTTGCGCAAGATCACGGTCGATGTCCCCGGGAAGCGAGTGAACGTACGCGCGACGAGCGGCTACTACCCGAAGTAGCGGCGAAGTTCTTCTCGTGCGGACTGCTTGTTGCATCGTGACGTCATCCGGTACAGTGACCGGCAGACATGACTCGACTCGACATCTCTCAAGCTCCCGCACCGCCGCCCATTCCGCACGATGAACCCGAGCAACTGCCGCTCTTTTCGCAGGCGGCGCTGGACGTCGTGCAGAAAGAAAAAGCCAAATGGCAGGCAGGGTCGTCGAAGAAGCCGGCCTGGAAGAAAGACTTCACCACCGTCAGCGGCATGGAAGTGAATCCGCTGGCGACGCCCGACAATGTGGCGAATCTCGACTTCGAGCGCGATCTTGCCTTTCCCGGCGAGTTCCCCTACACGCGCGGCATCCATCCCGGCGGCTATCGCGGCCGGCTCTGGACCATGCGGCAGTTCGCCGGCTTCGGCAGCGCCACGCAGACCAACGAGCGATTCAAGTACATGCTCGCGCACGGGCAAACGGGTCTTTCGACCGCCTTCCATCTGCCGACGCTCTACGGCTACGACTCCGATCACCATTTCAGCGCCGGCGAAGTCGGCAAGTGCGGCGTCGCCGTCGACACGCTGGCCGACATGGAAACGCTCTTCGAGGGCATCGACCTCGAAGACATCACGGTCTCGATGACCATCAACTCCACCGGCCCGATCGCGCTGGCCATGTATCTCGTCGTGGCGGAGAAGCAGGGAGCGGACTGGAAGAAGATTTCCGGCACGCTGCAGAACGACATTCTCAAGGAGTACATCGCCCAGAAGGAGTACATCTTCCCGCCGCGCCCTTCGATGCGGCTGATCACCGATACGTTCCGCTTCTGCGCGGAGAACGTTCCCAGGTACAACCCGATCTCGATCAGCGGCTATCACATTCGCGAAGCCGGATCGACGGCGCTGCAGGAGCTGGCCTTCACGCTGCGCGACGGAATGGAGTACGTCGACTACGGCATCCGCGCCGGGCTCGACGTCGACGAGTTCGCTCCTCGGCTTTCCTTCTTCTTCAACTCGCACAACGATCTGTTTGAGGAAGTAGCCAAGTTCCGCGCGGCGCGCCGCGTCTGGGCGAAGGTCATGCGCGACCGCTACGGCGCAAAAGATCCGCGCTCGTGGCAGCTCCGTTTCCACACGCAGACCGCCGGCTGTTCGCTGACGGCGCAGCAGCCGTACAACAACATCGTCCGCGTCACGATCCAGGCGCTGGCGGCGGTGTTCGGTGGCACGCAGTCGCTGCACACGAATTCGCTCGATGAGACGCTCGCGCTGCCGACCGAGGCAGCGGCGCGCATCGCCCTGCGCACGCAGCAGATCATCGCCCACGAGTCGGGCGTCATCAATACGATCGATCCGTTCGGCGGCTCGTTCTTCATCGAAGAGCTGACCAACAAGATGGAAGAGGGCTGCTTCGACTACATCGAGAAGATCGACGCGTTCGGAGGCATGGTCGAAGCGATCGAGGCCGGCTTCCCGCAGCGCGAGATCTGGGACGCGTCCTACCAGTTCCAGCGTGCCGTCGATTCCGGCGAAAAGATCGTCGTCGGCGTCAACGGCTACAAGATGGAGACGGAAGATCCATACGAGATTCTCTACATCGATGAATCCGTCGCCGGCGAGCAGATCGCGCGGCTCAATCAGATTCGGGCCACGCGCGATTCCGCGAAAGTCGACGAGGCGCTGCAGGCGCTGCGCAACGCTGCCGCCGATCCCAACGAGAACACGATGCCGTACCTCATCGACGCGGTGAAAACCTACGCCAGCGTCGGCCAGATCAGCGACGCATTACGCGACGTGTTCGGTACGTATCAGGAGCCGGCGCTCTTCTAAAAACTGTTGAACCACAGAGACACAGAGAACACGGAGGAATCCCTCTGTACTACTAACCCATAGATTCTTCTCCTGACGCGAAGATTTTCATGCGGCGAGGGGAGTGAGCTGGCTGATGGTGCATCGAAGGGCAGTAACAACGGCCAGGGTGGCTTTGCGGCCGGATGGGGTGAGCTGATAG
>DATART010000123.1:0-5576 GCA_036264035.1 Thermoanaerobaculia bacterium
ACGAGACCACCGGTCAATGTGGACGCGACGAAAATCGACCCGGGCGGGGTCGCGGATCAAATACCGGGCGGCGTGAATTCCCTCCGCGACCGCTGCCGCGGTCGGATAACCATCGCGCGACCGTGAACCGGTGGTCGCTCGCGTCGCTCGGACCACCGGCTACCTTCCGAAACGCCTCCGGCGTTTTTCGAGCGCCCTACATCCCGCCCGTATCGTCCGCCGACGGTCCGTAGATCGACGGCACTTTGCCGCCCATCGGACGGATGTACGCGCTGAGCTGGCCGCGATGGTGGATCGCGTCGAGCAGGAAGCCCCAGAAGATGCTGCTGACGTCGGCCTTCCACGCTTCGTGGCCGCCGAAGAGGAATCGTCCCGGGCCGTCCCAACGCGCATCAGACATCGAGCTGACGAGCGTGCGCACGCGGTCCGCATTCGCTTCATACGCGGCGACGATTTCGTCGAGCGTCGCCGGCCGCGATACCGACTCCCAATTGATATCGCCACTCTCGGTGACCCCGCCGAGTACGCGCAACTCCTCGGCCAACTGCCACGCCAGATCGCCCGCGCTCGTCGAGCGCTCGTGCGGCTTGTAATCCAGCTTGTCAGCCGGCAGCGCGCGCAACACGCGAAGAAATGCCGGCTGCTCCGGCTCCCATCTGCTCAGAAAAAACTCCCGGTTCGTCATAACGTATTTGCTCCTTCGATGAACGATCATATGACGATGCGAAACGTGTTGACCGCGATCCTTCTCCTCGCCGCCGCTTGCGGTACGACAACGTCAAATACCGACTGGCCCGCGTACGCGAACGCCGGCGGGACACGCTACTCGCCGCTGACCGACATCGATCGGACCAACGTTGGAAAGCTCGAAGTGGCGTGGACGTATCACACGGGCGAGACCAGCTTCGTCAAAGACTCCGAGCAGAAGTCGACCTTCGAGGTCACGCCGATCGTCGTCGACGGCACGATGTATCTCAGCACCGGCTTCAACAAAGTCATCGCTCTCGATGCCGCGACCGGGCAGCTGAAGTGGATGTACGAGCCGCTCGTCGATCGCAACGCCGATTACTCCGAGGTCACGTCGCGAGGCGTGGCGTATTGGGAGAAGGGGAAGCGGATTTTCGAGGGCACCATCGACGCGCGGCTCATCGCGCTCGATGCCGCGACCGGAAAACTCGCGAGCGACTTCGGAGTCGGCGGCACGGTCGATCTCAAGACCGGCGTCGGCAAGGTGCGGCAGGGCGACTACCAGGTCACTTCACCGCCTGCCGTCATCGGCGACGTGGTCATCGTTGGCTCGGCGATCGGCGACAACGGAGCGGCGGAACTCGAGCGCGGCAGCGTCCGCGCGTACGACGCGCGCACCGGCGCGCTGCGCTGGACCTTCGATCCCATCGCGCGCGAACGGCACAGCGGCGCCGCGAATGCGTGGGCGCCCATCACCGCCGATCCCGAGTCGAGCATAGTCTTCATCCCCACCAGCAGTCCTTCTCCCGACTATTACGGCGGTCTCCGCCTCGGCAAAAACGATCTCGCGAACAGCATCGTTGCCATCCGCGCAGAGACCGGCGAGGTGGCCTGGCACTTCCAGGTCGTGCATCACGATCTGTGGGATTACGACATCGCCACGCAGCCGGTGCTCGTCGAAGTGCGCGGCATCAAAGCGGTCGCCATCGGTACGAAGATGGGACATCTCTTCTTCTTCAATCGCGCCACCGGCGAGCCGCTCTTTCCGATCGAAGAACGTCCCGTGCCGGCCAGCGACGTCGCCGGCGAAGAGGCGTGGCCGACGCAGCCTTTCCCGACGATCCCGCCGCCGCTCGTCCCTTCGAAACTCAATCCTGAGGATGCGTTCGGAGTCGACGACGCCGACCGCGCCGCGTGCAAATCGATCATCGCCTCGCTCCGCCACGACGGCATGTTCACGCCGCCGAGCATTCGCGGAACTCTGCAAGTGCCCGGCAATGTCGGCGGCATGCATTGGGGCGGGATGTCGTACGACCCGCTGCACCACATCCTGGTCGCGAACACGAACCGCCTTGCGGCGATGGTGCGCCTGATTCCGCGCGCCGACTACGACGCCGATCGCGCCCGCAGCAAAGGCGAACGGATTTTCGGCGAGTACAACCGCATGAGCGGCACGCCCTACGCGATGTACCGCACGATCCTGTTGTCGCCGAAAGGCGTCCCCTGCACGCCGCCGCCCTGGGGCGCACTCACCGCAATCGACGTCGATCGCGGCACGGTCCGTTGGGAAACGCCGTTCGGCAGCGTCACGCCGATTCCGGGACTTCCCCGAAACATCGGCTCCCCGAACCTCGGCGGTTCCGCGACATCAAACGGCATCGTCTTCATCGCCGCCGCGATGGACGAAGTCTTCCGAGCATTCGACGTCGAAACTGGCAAGGAGCTCTGGCACGCGCCGCTGCCCGCGAGCGCACAGGCGTCGCCGATGATCTACCGCGCAGCCGGAAAGCAGTTCGTCGTGATCGCCGCCGGAGGACACGGCAAATTGCATACGAAGCGCGGCGATGCTGTCGTGGCGTTCGCGATCCGCAGATGACGCAGATGGACACAGATCACGACGGCTCTATCTGCGTCATCTGCGGATCCATTCTTTCAACTCGCGATAAAGCTCCACCAACTCTGCCGGACGATAATTCGCGTTCAATCCGCTCGGATTGGGCAATATCCAGATACCCGTATCACCGATCGTCTCGTCCTGCCGGCCCGTCTTGGCGCGCGGGCGATTGAATCCCGTTCGGTACGCGCCGATGCCGACGATCGCCAGGACGCGCGGCCGGTAGCGGCGAATTTTCTGTTCAAGTCCGACCGCCCCTTCGACAAGCTCCGCCGGCGTCAGCTCCGCCGCTGCCGTCGTCGCGCGCGCGACCACGTTCGTGATCCCGCATCCGTGCTTCAACAACTCACGCTGTTCGGATGGATGAAACAGCCGCGGCGTAAATCCGGCCTTGTAAATCGTCGGCCAGAAGCGATTGCCGGGCCGTCCGAAATGCTGCTGCACCGCGGCGGTGTAAAGGCCCGGATTGATGCCGCAGAAAACGACGTCGAGATCGCGCGCGATGACGTCCGGCAACGTCGTCCCGAACGCCGCCGCCAACTCTTCCTTCGTCGGCTTCATTCAATCATTTCTTCTTCAACGTCTTCGCCAGATACTCGCGAATGTGCTCGTGCGTCTCCGGCGCCGCCCAGATCGCGTCGATTTCGTCGACCGAGGCCACCGCGATGTGCGACGCGTCGCGAAGATACGGCTCGCGCAACTGCCGCTTCGTGATGCGGAACGTGTCGCGCGGAACTGACATCAATTGCTCGGCGATCGTTCGTGCGCGCGAGAGCAGATCCGCCGCCGGCACTACCTCGTCCACAATCCCCATCGCCTTCCCCGCCTCGGCATCCATCGTCTTGCCGAAATACACCATCGGCTGGAGATGCGGCTTTGGCACCGCGTAGCGGACGATCGCCATCGCCAGCGGCGGAAACGGCACGCCGACCAGCGGCTCCGGAACGCCGATGCGTCCGCCGCTCATGAGGAGATGATCGCAGGCAAATCCGAGGATTGCGCCGCCGGCGATGGCGTGTCCGTTCATCGCTGCGACGCACGGCTTCGGAAACGTGAACAGACTGCGGAACGCCGCATCGAGCGCCTCGACAAACAGCTGCACGTAGTCGCCGCCTGCGTCGATCATCCGCGGCAGATCGACACCCGCGCAGAAGATCGATCCCGTGCCGGTGAGGATGACCGATCCGACGTCATCATCCGCCGCCGCTTCTTCGAATGCGCCCGCGATCGCGTTGCAAAGTTCGAGATCGAGCGCACTCGCTTTTCCATGCGCGAGACGAATGGTGAGGATGCCGTTGTCGAGATTTTTTTCGAGCATCGCCGGATCATATCTGCGTTCATCTGCGACATCTGCGGACCGGCACCCCTCCTGCACCTCAACACCAAACCCCGCACCAATCCCCCGCACTTCTGGTCAACAACTGCACACTTCCCGGGTCAATCAACAGTTCCGTGGTCAACATTCAGACCACGCGAAACAACGGAGGAATGATGAAGAAATGCCTGCTCTCGCTCCTGGTGATCCTCGTGCTCCTGGTTGCCACAAACCTCGCCGCGCAACAGAAATCGATCCTCTTCGACGCCGCGCACGCGCAGACCGCGGGCAACGCGGACTGGACGCTCGATGAAGATTCGTGCGGCACCGCGCAACGCTTCCCCACGCCCGATCAGGCGGGCATCACGTCATCCACAGCCGAGACCTACTGGAACGGCGCGCACTCCGCGATGGGCGTCGATCTCGTCAAGAAAGGCTTCCACGTCGAGTCGTTGCCGGTCGGCGCGCGCATCAGCTACGGCGACGGCACCAACGTCCAGGACCTGAGCCACTACAACATCTTCGTCATGCCCGAGCCGAACATCGCGCTGACGTCGACGGAGATCACCGCCATCCGCAACTTTGTCTTCAACGGCGGCGGACTGTTCATGATCTCCGACCACGCCGGCGCCGACCGCAACAGCGACGGCATCGACGCCGCGGGCGTTTTCAACGCGCTCATGGGCAGCCCGAGCATCTTCGGCATCACCTACAACGACAATTCCGCCGACAGCACCTTCGGTTGGTTCGACGATCATCCGGACGTGAACTACACGACCGATACGACGTCGCAGATCATCTGGGCAGGCGCCTTCGGCGTCCCGTCGTCCACGAAAGGCCTCGGCCTCTTTGGCTCCTCATCGATGACGCTCAGCGGCGCCGCGAAAGGTCATGTCTGGAAAACAACGTCGACGCATGACACCTCGAGCGGCGTGACATACGCGACCTCGACCTACGGCAGCGGACGCGTGGCCGCGATCGCTGATTCCTCCGTCACCGAGGACGCCACGAACTCTTGCGGCCACTCCACGTTCCTCGGCTACAACGATCCGAGCTACGACAACGGCTTGCTCGTCGCCAACGGCATCGCCTGGCTCGCCAACGGTTCCGGCGGCGACACCACACCGCCGTCCGCATCGATCACGGCGCCCGCCAATGGTGCGACGGTGAGCGGGACGGTCTCTGTCACCGCCACCGCCTCGGACAATGTCGGCGTGACCAAAGTCGAGTTCTACCTGGACGGCGTCCTCCAGTCCACCGACACCACCTCACCCTACGCGTGGAGTTGGAACACCGCCACGGCGACGAATGCAACGCACTCGCTGACTGCGAAGGCATACGACGCGGCGAATAATGTCGGCACGTCGGCCGCGGTCTCCGTGACGGTCAGCAACACCGGAGGCGATACCACGCCGCCAACGGTTTCGATCACCGCGCCCGCGAACGGCGCCACCGTGAGCGGCGTGCTCTCCGTGACGGCAACCGCTTCCGATAACGTCGGCGTGACCAAGGTCGAGTTTTACGTCGACGGCGCTCTCCAATCGACCGATACCACGTCCCCATATGCGTGGAGCTGGGATTCGACCACAGCGAGCAACGCTTCGCACACTCTTACCGCCAAGGCCTACGATGCCGCGTCGAACGTCGGGACGTCGTCAGCGGTCTCGGTCACCGTTAACA